>JBMFSZ010000242.1:0-5842 GCA_049967315.1 Desulfomonilaceae bacterium | reverse complement strand
CCACGGGTCTTAGCGAATTACGGCAATCGCCACAAATTACCGATCCCTGACTGGTAGCGGATGAACCACAAAAATAGCAGACTTCCGGAAAGAAGGCGGAAAAGAAAAGATCCAGCGCTGCGGAAAAAAAGCCATAGTTTTTCAATTTAATATTTAGGCGCAACAGAGAATTGAATACTTGATCGTACTAAAAGAAGACCAATCGCATTTCCGTCAACAGTAAACCAGTTAGACTTCGGGCTGTCAACAATCGTTACAATAAAAATTCCACCATGTCTGTGATTCTGCTAGATTGCGTAATAGCAATGGAAAACTGTTGGGGGTCATTATGAACAGAGTAATTACATTGACGTCCGATTTCGGTTACAGGGATGGATTTGTTGCGCAGATGAAAGGCGTTATCCTCGGAATCAATCCCAATGTTAGGCTCATCGACACTACTCATGACATTGAGCCGTTTTCCATGTTGAGCGCCGCCCTGGTGTTAAATGGCTTTTACAAGTATTTTCCTGACGGTTCCATACACCTCGTTGTTGTTGATCCCGGGGTCGGTTCTACTCGGCGAGGGCTGGTACTCAGGAGTCGTGGTCATTATTTTGTTGGACCGGACAATGGGGTGTTTTCTTTAATATATTTGGATGATGATTCCGTAGAGATTCGGGAAATTCAAGATAGCAAGCTGATTGCCCGGCAACCTCATCCCACGTTTCATGGCAGAGACATTTTTGCCCCGGTAGCGGCTCATCTCTCAAAAGGGACGGATTTTGCTGAAATTGGATCTTTAATATCGGACCCTGAGCGGATAAATTTCCCTCGCGTTGTTGAAATAGATAGCGGTGTTGAGGGAAGGGTCATTCATATCGACAGGTTCGGAAATCTCTCAGTCAATATACATTCGATGATGCTTGATAGGCCGATCAAGGAGATATGCGTGGGTTCCACGAAAATCAGCAAGCTTAGCAAGACATTCAGCGACGTAGAGAAACACGAATCTGTGGCCCTTATTAACAGCTTTGGCCTACTTGAAATTGGCATGAATAGGACATCTGCGGCTGACAGGCTAGGGGTAGGTATAGGGGCCCGGGTAAGGGTTATATGGCAAGACGGTAATATCTGATCCCGATAAAATCTTTCCTGACAAATTTAAAACAGGTCGCTACCAGGCCAATTCCATTTTATAACGGGTTTGACTCAGATTTACGTTCAAGAATTTTAAGGACGTTATTACCGAGTATTTTATCTTTAACAGTCCCCTGGATACCAGCCTCATCCATAAGTTTCAGGTACCTCTTTGTACCTAGAAGGGGATAATCGGTGCCGAGCAGAACATTATCCTCACCCAGACATCTTAAAGCGGTCGTGAATATTCTGCTGTCATAAATGAATGGGGCTGCAGCCGTATCTACATAAACCCTTTTCATGGTGGCTCCGATTTCAGGCATAAGACTGTAGATGAAAAAGCCCCCACCAAAGTGGGCCAGAATAATATCCAGGTCAGGGAAAGCCTTTATGGTTTTGAAGAGAGCACGGATATCCATGGAAACTTTCCCCGGGTAGTTATGTCCCACGGGTTCATTAACATGTAACATCACGGGGACACCCTTGAGACGCGCAGCATTCAAACAGGGCTTCAGATTCTCGAAATCGGACAGGCTCCAGCCTATTTCATACATCGATATTTCACCCAAACCCGAGAACCCCCCATTGAGTGTCCGCTGGCATTCAAGGTAAGCCAGGTCTCTTTCTGTTATGGAAAAGGTCGCAAAAGGGATGATCCTGTCCGGATAGCGGACGTGGAAATCCCAGATTTCATCGTTATTTCGCTTCGAAGTCTCGTAGTTCTCCCAGGGAAATCCGAAAACGATCGCCCTGTCTATACCCGATTCGTCAAGATACCGCAAGATGTCGGCAGTCGTAGATATGCGGGCCTTAGGGGAGGAATAGAGAGATCTGAACGCTACTTCAGACTCGAAGAATACCGATCTATCCTGTTGCGCGGTACGCAACAACAGATGCGTGTGACAGTCTATCATCATTTATGCGCTAGCTTCTCTATGCTTCTTTAAGCAATATAACCGCCGGACTGTGTCTTTGGCAAGTTCATTTTATAACGTGCAATTAAGTTTCCTAAATTACACACGTTTTAATATGAGCATTTTCAAAATTCGTCAGCAGCGTTAATTCCAGCCAAAAACAAATCTTCACTTTTTTTTTGTATTTTCTAACTTACGTGTGATATAAATCCGTGAAAATTCCATGCAAATTAGTCTCTCCAAATTATAGGGTTATCCAACCTGAATTGGTGGATAACGGAATTGAGCGTCAAAGACCTGGTTATCGAAAGATTTTAGCGGCATCATGTTTGAAAAAATTGTCAGTAGATCACGTGGCCCTTCTGCCAGTGACGAAATGATCGATAACTCAAATCAAATACAGTGTTCATAAGCAGCGTATAGCCCAGAAAAAAACGGAAATACGCTGCCACATACTTTTCAGAGCCCCGTGTTCCCACGGTCCATGACAATTTCGCTTCCGGATTGCCTGGCTTTTGCGCCTTCTGTCTACAGAACCGCACGAACCAGATGAGGTGTAGCATGAAACGCGGTAATCAAGGTTGGGAGAAGTATCTTTCGATTACACTGAAAGAAATGTCTAAACTCGCAATATTGATATTATGCTGCTGGTTTTGCTTCTTGGCTCCTCTTTTGGCTGCTGACAAGGAAAATGGAAAGGTTTTTAAAATCGGAGTCTCTGAATGGACAGGTTACCCGGAGTGCGTCAGAGGATTCAAGAATTCGATGGAAGCGGCCGGGTTTATAGAAGGCAAGAACGTCGTATACATTGATCAGAAGAGCGGTCTGGACCCGGAGAAACAGCGGGAAATAGCCCTCTCTTTCAGGAAAATGGACGTGGATCTGGTATATTCTCTGACTACTCCCGGCACGCTGATCATGAAACAGATCATGCCTGAAAGCACGCCAATCGTTTTTTCCATTGTCACTTATCCCACCGATTGTGGTCTCATCGAATCGTTCGAATATTCAGGGAATAACGTTGTAGGGACAAGCAATTATGTGGAGCTTACAAAATACATCTCCCTACTACGCGTAGTCCTTCCACAGGCGCGAACTATGGCGATATTTCGGAGAAACAGGGAACCTAATTCAAAAATTCAGGCCGCGAACATCATCCGCCTGGCTGGAAGACAAGGCATTCATGTGGTCGATACGCCTCTTGATTCAGTGGATCAAGTGCGTGAAACTGCTCTAAAACTTGCTAGGGAAGTGGACGTGTTTATGACTACCACAGATACATTGATGCAGGGAGGGGGCGAGCGGGCTTTGATAGAGGTTTCGCTAGAAAAGAAAATACCCATCCTGAGCTCGAACAAAATTGGTATCGAGCAGGGTTCAACGTTTGGTGTGGTTGCCGATTTTTATGTCCTTGGCCAGATTTCAGGCCAGATGGCGGGCAAAATTTTAAAGGAAAACATCCGGCCCGCTGAGCTTGAATCAAAAATACAGAATCCACCTTTGACCCTGATCAATCGAAGAAGCTCCAGATTGCTGGGGATAACCATACCCGAAACCAAACTTGAAAACGTTGCATATGTTGAGTAGTTGAAGCGGAGCTCTGAGGCGGTCTTCATGAAAATCGTCACCAAAATTCTTCTAATTGCGGCAGCGTCCATTTTTATCGTGGTGGGCATGTTAGGCTGGCTTAATGTGAGGGTAATGAAAGAAACCGTATCGGAGGAAATTGATGATCTTCTGGAATCCCACCTGAATTTCGCTGCAAAAACCATCGGTCAGACCACGCAGGATACCCAGAGAACCGCTGAAATCATAGCGCATAATCCCACCATATCTAAAGCTCTGGATCTCGGTGTTAGCGTTGGGGTCAGTGGAGTACTCAATGACCTGGTAAAAATTTATCCTTTCTTCAACTACATCCTGGTTGTTACGCTTGAGGGGGATGTATTCGCTGTTAACACCAATGACAGCATTGGCGCCAAGATCCCTAGCGAGGAGTTGCTGGGATCGAGTGTTCTCGACACGCCGGCTTTTTTGTATTTGCTTCAGCACGAAACATTTGTACCTGATCCCGCTCCGGATCCATTTTTGCCACAATTGGGTATCCAGTCAAGGCTGAGCCAATGGTTTGTAGCGCCTGTCTCCAAGGCTTCAAGGATCATTGGTTATTTGGTGATCTCTTACAATTGGGAAGATAAACTGTTTTCACTTTTAAAATCTATACGAGAAGACTTGTTGTCCCAGGACAATCCTGTCCTGGAAGTAGCTCTTCTCGATGCCAGTGGAAATTTGGTCGTAGGTTCGGATCAGACGCGGGAAAAAATGATCAGTTCTTCCGATCAGATACGCAAGCAAAGGCCCTTGTCGTTTGGCAAGACTACCATGAACCTTGTCATCGCAAGCGACAAAGCCAGGATAAATGAGCCAGTCACAAGAGCCGCTATTTCTTCCCTGGCCATTGCCGGAGTGGCGGCAGTAATATTGCTGGGCGTTTTTTATCTAATAATCCGGAAAACCTTTGTTGCAAAACTCCAGGCTTTACACGATGGTACGAGCGCTTTGCGACAGGGGGACCTTAGCTATCGGTTACCATCGTTAGGTAATGACGAATTGGGAGCATTGGCTTCAACTTTTAACATTATGGGTGAGTCACTGCAAAAGGCCTCCCAGGACCTGGAATTAAAGGTTGAACAGCGCACGGCTGAACTTGCAGTGACAAACCAAAACCTTCTTGATGAAATTGCCGAACGCAAAAAAACTCAGGAAGAACTGGCTCAGAAAACCGCCTTGCTTTCCGGTTTACTTGATTCTATCCCGGATATGGTCTTTTTCAAGGATGCCAACTGCACGTTTCTCGGTTGCAATTCTGAATTCGAACGGTATGTAGGCGCCCCAAGGAACGCTATCATCGGCAAGACCAATTACGATCTCTTCACAAAAGAAGATGCGGACGCTTTTACCCAAAGCGACCAGATGATCCTGGAACACGGATCCGCTCAGCGTTATGAAAGACTTGTCGATTACCCGGATGGCCTTCAGGTTGTTGTAGAGTCGTTTAAATCACCACTGAAGAATGTTAATGGTGATGTCATTGGAATAGTGGGTGTATCCAGGGACATCACAGAGAGGAAAAGAGCGGAACAAAAATTACGGGACAATGAACAGACCTTAAACAGCATCCTGGAGGCCTCTGCAGTAGGGATAGCGTTTGAAAACGCTGACAGAACCATCCGATGGGTGAACCGATCCTGGCTGGAGATTATGGGTTACCAGACTGTTGAACAGGTCAACGGGTTAAACTATCGCATCTTTTATCCCACTGAAGACGAGTATCAGAGACTCGGTAGCATCATGTCATCATCATTCGCCCAGGGGACAGTTGCTTCAACAGACGGGATCTTAATGAGAAAAAGTGGAGAAACCTTTGACGCCCATATTCGCGCTACTCCTTTTGATGTTTCAGACCTGGCCAGGGGATTTGTGTCGGTCATAGAGGATATAACGTCCAGGAAGAAGGCGGAACGCGAGGTCAAGGACACCAAGGCCCAATTTGACGCTTTTATGGAGCATTCCCCTACGCTTGCTTTTATGAAAGATGATAAGGGCCACTATATATATGCGAATAAAAAGTGGTTATCAACTTTTGGCCTTTTGGAGAAGGATTGGTACGGCAAGACATCCAGTGAGCTTTTTCCCTCGGATATAGCTGCCAAATTGGTGGAAACCGACAATATCTCGTTGGAACGGAATGATGTCCTGGAATACGTTCTTCCCATAACTGGCCCTGATGGAAATTTGGCCCATTGGTG
>JBMFSZ010000241.1:0-5876 GCA_049967315.1 Desulfomonilaceae bacterium | reverse complement strand
CATGAGTGACTTGGTAGTTGTCCTGAATTTTGGGGTGAAGATCGCGGAAGGGCCACCGGAACTGGTACAAAACGATCCACATGTTATCGAAGCATATCTTGGCAAGGAACAATAACCTTTGATGGACGTTTTACTGGCTGATCAACAGGAGATCAATTTGCATGCTGGTCGTACGTGATCTACATAGTTCATACGGAGCAATCGCCGCACTGCAGGGGGTGAGTTTTGATGTCCGCCGCGGCAGTGTAGTGGCCCTCGTTGGGGCAAACGGGGCTGGAAAATCAACAACGCTCAATTCTATAAGTGGCTTGCTGAAGCCTGATAGTGGTTCAGTCCGGTTTGATGGTCGGGAAATAGCCGGTTGGAGAGCGGACAAAGTTACGGCTCTACGGTTGGCTCAGGTCCCAGAGGGTAGACAAGTACTGGGAGGGCTAACAGTTGAGGAGAATTTGCTCCTGGGGGCCTACACACGGAGAGATTCGGAGGTAGCCCGAGACCTTGAAGACATTTATTTACGGTTCCCAGTACTAAAGAATCGGCGTAAGCAGATTGCCGATTTGCTCTCGGGGGGAGAACAGCAAATGTTGGTTCTTGGCAGGGCGCTAATGTCCCGTCCAAAACTGCTTATGCTCGACGAACCTTCTCTTGGGTTGGCTCCTCTGATAGTTCAGGATGTTTTCCGCATCATCGGCGAACTTAAAGAGCGTACCACTATACTGCTTGTCGAGCAGAACGCCCGTAAGGCATTGCAAATATCGGACTACGCCTACGTGCTTGAAGGTGGACGAATTACTCAGGAAGGCCCCGCTTCCGAACTTCAGGGTGATCCAAAAATTGTCGAAGCCTACTTGGGAAGAAAAGGCTAACTTTATTCAAAAATATTCCATGTCTATTGTTAGGAGTTTTTAGGGGTAAACCTTTCTGACACCGGTTCAGGTAACCGGCCGATGATACTGTTGCCGGCGATCTTCTTCAATGTTGGCCATAAGACTCTCGACATCTTTTGTCCCATAGAGAAAAGAGTCCGGTTTTTTGCGCCAAAACCGAATGCTGTCATGCCAACCTTTTCGGCCAAAAGAGTCATTCCTTTATCAACACGTTCTTCTCTTAACAATGTTAGCAATCTTACAAGAGGAACTCGCACCGGACAGACTTCCACGCACGCTCCGCAGAGGGTAGTCGCGTCAAGGAGTGGGTACACTTTATCGATCCCCTCGAGTAATGAAGTCAGTACGATTCCCATTGGTCCTGGATATGTTACGCCATAGGCATGGCCGCCTATGGTTCTGTACACAGGGCACACGTTGAAACAGGCGCTGCATCTAATGCACTTGAGAATTTCCCTGTATTTGCTGGCAAGAATTTCAGATCGGCCGTTATCCAGAATAACAATGTGCAGTTCACGTGTTCCGATCGAATTTTCTGGTTTTCTTCTTCCTGTTATGATGGACACATAGCTTGACAAAATCTGACCTGTAGCGCTTCTGGGGAGTAGCTTCGTGAAAAGCGACAGGTCATTTAGACTTGGGATGATTTTCTCTATCGAAAATACCGCTATGTGCAATGGGGGTAGGGTGGTTACCATACGCCCATTGCCTTCGTTGGTGAATATGGCTAAAGTTCCTGTATCAGCTACAGCAAAATTGGCTCCGGAAATGCCTGCGTCAGCCTCAAGGAATTCTTGTCTCAATGCCTCCCTTGCGATTTTTGTAAGGACCTCGGGATCATCTGAAAAGGGCACATGAAGTTTTTCGGTAAACAGTGCGCCGACCTGTCGTCGATCTTTATGGATAGCTGGGGCCAGAATATGTGACGGTTTTTCTCCCGCGATCTGGACAATGTATTCTCCCAGGTCAGTTTCAACCACGTGAAAATTTCGTTGCTCAAGGTGTTCGTTGAGGTGAATTTCTTCAGTGATCATGGATTTGGATTTAACGATCTTTCTTGCTCTTCGATCCTTTAAGATATGAAATATTATTTCCCTCGCCGCGTCAGCGTCGCATGCATGGTGGACAACAGCCCCTGCCTTAGTCGCATGGAATGAAAACCTGTCTATGTACTCTGGCAGATGATCCAGGACATTCAACCTTATTGCCGAAGCCTTGTCCCTCCACAGTTCCATTGGGACTGATGCCACGCCTTCAGTCCTTTTGGAAATGAACATGTTAGTGGCTGTTCTCATGGCAAAACGGAGAGACTTGTCTTTTAAAGCTTGAGCGGCGTTGATCCGGAATTTTAAAGGAGAAAGTTTGTCAGTCATAATAGACCCCACGATTACGCTAATCTTTAGTGGAAACAATTTCCCACGCAAAAAGCCTGGTTGTCAACCATGGCGGTTAACGGGAGCAATAAACAATCTGCCACAATTTTCGCCCCGTATTGAACTATGGCATGATATGTTAGTACCAAGATGGCCGCCACTCACAGGTTTGCAGCCATGGGTATTCTGACGGCCTTACGGGACAATATGTAATACTCATTAAACTGACCACTATTTTTGGCGCTTGTATTTTTTTATGGAATCCTGCGCCGCAGCAAAAGAGGTTTGCATGGACAGACGTAGCATAGAGAGTATTTTCCGGCGGCATCAGGAACACTTCGATTCCGGTAAAACCAGAGACCTGGGCTATCGCGTTCAACAGCTCCGAAACTTGAAAAATGGGGTTCAGCGTTACGAGGACGAAATCAGTCAAGCTCTTAAACTTGATTTGAACAAACCTCGCTTTGAAGCCTACTTGGGAGAAATTGCCCTCATTTTGAAAGAGATTGATTTCGCGATAAGCAATTTGCCTTCGTGGGCCAAGCCCAAGAAAGTCTTCACTCCGCTGGTGCATTTCCCGGCCGCAAGTTATATCTACCCAGAGCCGCTTGGAGTCGTTCTCATCATTGGGCCATGGAATTACCCCGCCCAATTGATACTTGTTCCCTTGGTGAGCGCCCTGGCGGCCGGAAACTGCGCCGTAATAAAACCCTCGTCACAGTCAGCAAACACGTCCCGAACCCTGTCTTCTATTATTTCCGAATCCCTGGATCCTTCTCTAGTCACTGTTGTAGAAGGTGGATCAGAAATCGGGGCCACTTTACTGGAACAACCGTTTGCTCACATCTTTTTTACCGGAGGGACGGCAGCAGGAAGAGTGATAGCACAGTCGGCCGCCAGGAACCTTATTCCCGTGACTCTGGAACTAGGTGGCAAAAGCCCATGCATCGTGGAACGTGATGTGAACCTCGAATACGCTGCCAGGAGAATAGTGTGGGGGAAATTTTTCAACGCTGGCCAAACATGTGTGGCCCCGGATTATGTTCTCGTGCACAGAGAAATCAAGTCGGCGCTACTTGAATTGTTCAAATCAAGTATAAAGGATTTCTACGGAGAGGATCCTAAAAACAGTCCTGATTATGCCAGGATCGTGAACCATGGGCATTTCGAACGCCTGGCTCGATTGATCGGGCATGGCAATGTCATTGAGGGAGGTCAGACAGATAGGGACGAAAGATATATTTCTCCGACGATACTCGACAATGTTTCTTTTGAAGATGAGATTATGAAGGCGGAGATATTCGGACCAATCCTGCCAGTTATCGAATATTCTGATCTGGCTCAGGCTGTTTCACTGGTAAACCGGCTTCCCAAGCCGTTGGCTCTGTATTTTTTCTCCAGAAACAAGGAACAACAAAATGCCGTACTTGCGCAGACTTCCTTCGGTGGAGGCGCAATCAATGACACTTTAGTGCACTTTTCTTCAATTCATTTACCGTTTGGTGGTGTTGGAAATAGCGGACTAGGGCGGTATCACGGTAAGGCGGGCTTTGACACCTTTTCCAACAAAAAATCCGTGATCAAGAGGTCAATGCTGTTTGATATAAGCCTCAGATATCCACCTTATAAAAACAAGTTTCGCCTAGCCAGGAAAATTGTAGATTGGTTTGGATGAAAACCCTTAGATCACTGCCTGATAATTCAAACTGTTACAGAACATTACGCAATCGGAGCTAAGCAGTTCGTATTTCGGAGAACATGAAGCGGCTCTGTCCTCTCGACTGAGATGATGGAGCCAGGTTTAGCAATGGCTAGAAGTTTTTCACACAGCCCAGGAATTCATCACTTAGCGCACAATTTACAGCAGCTTCCGAATGTATTTGAGTGGTGTCGAAGACCGGGACCGGGACATCCTCCTGTTTTACCAGTAATGGAATCTCGGTGCATCCGAGAATGACACCTTTCGCTCCTTCTTCTTCGATCAGGCGATTGATGATTTTTATGAATCCTTTTCTGGATTCATCAAGGATTTTTTCAGCGCACAATTCATCAAAAATAACGGTGTTAATATATTCCCGTTCGGCTTCGTTCGGTGTCACAACTGTAAGTCCGTACCGTTGTTCCAGACGATCCCGGTAAAAGTTCTGACCCATAGTGTACGTTGTGCCGAGCAGGGCAACTTTTTTCAACCCTTTTTCTTTCACCTTCCTGGCAGTGGCGTCGGCCAGGCGCAGGACCGGGATCGAAACAGTAGCCTCAATCTGGTCTGCCGTTGCATTCATGGTGTTGGAGGCTATCACGATAAAATCTGCCCCTCCTCGTTCAAGTCTTTGGGCAGCATCGATCATCGTCTTAACGAGAGGCTCCCAGTTCCCCCGTTCGGCAAGACGTTCCTCGTTGGAAAAGACGCCAAATGGAATGGAATACAACAAAATTGGGGCCGAGTTTAATCCGCCAAGCCGGTCCCTTACCATTTCGTTGATCAACCGGTAGTACTCAATGGATGAAACCCAGCTTATCCCACCTATAATGCCTATGGTCTTCATGAGCAGTCCTCGAGAACAGACATTGATACCATTGTGGTTCACAATCGTTAGCATCGAGATTTGGTAGCAAACCGGCCGTCAAATGACAACCCTCTACTCTGGAAAGTGGATCACAATAAACTCCACAAACAGTTAGCATGTCAAGAGATTAGCATGGTTATGAAGTCCCGTTTGCTGCTGCGGTTTTCCCCTTGTCTATTTACGGACTCCACCTCGCGTTCCTTGCCACCATGACTATACCAGAAGCGGCCCATGCATTCGGTTCGCCAATTGGAAGTCCTAGCTTCAGTTGGATCCTCCCACTCTTGACCCAATTCCAACACCTTGGCTCCAAACTGGTTAGGTTTGACCGAAGGATCTTTTCTCCGGTTCATGGTCTTTGGCCCTTAGTTCCAGGCATTATCTCGAAGTCAGGTGTAAATTGTACCAAAATGCTCATTAGTTGCATTAAAGGTTCTGGATTGCCGTCCAGTTTTGCTTTGCCGGCTCTAAGCTGCTCAGTGAATGAGGAATTGCCCATCATGACCGTTTCGAGGTCTGATCGGTTAATGGTTAAAGTGAGATTGGGGCTCTTGGCCTGAAAACCTTTTGCGCTTGTAAGAGTAGCGTTACTAATTTCGACGACGTACTTCTCGTCGATATCAGGATGAACCAAGTTCATAATGAAATTAATACCTTCCGCCTTCCGGCTGTCGATCATAATCCCCAAGAAGTCGAGCCACAAATCCGTGGAAATTGCCCGAATCGTATCCGGACTGGAAGACTTCACTGGAATGTTGGCAATACCTGACCTCAATTCACACGCAGCTGCCAGGAAACTGTTGCGCAAGCTTGGGCTTTCCTTCTGGTACCCGATCTGCTCAAATACATCCGCTAGCAGATCTTTGGCATCCTGATTCGTTGGCTCAGCGTAGACAAGTTTGTTCAAGATCTCTTGAGCGTGCCTGTATTTACCTTGATCGTGCAGCTCTTTTCCTTTGGCTATGATCTTTTCGGCCCCTCCCATCATTTCCACGTAGAGAGGCGCTGAATCGCGTGGTGAAAGTGGTGTCAATGTAGCAGGATTGCAG
>JBMFSZ010000240.1:0-5899 GCA_049967315.1 Desulfomonilaceae bacterium | reverse complement strand
GCGTGGTGGATTTCAGCGGTGTCTATGGCGGAACCTATTTCCCGAATGCTTATCTGGGAAACTATGGGGGGAATGGCCCGAAAGCTGAATTTTCCGGCACGCTGATTCCCGCCGACGATACCTACCGCCTCGGTTCGCCGATCAGTGACATCGGTTCCCGACCAGAAGTTAAACTTTCACATTTCAATTGGCTTAGTTGGCAGCCAAGCGCCCCGGACCAGAACATCACAGGGCCACCATCAATCGCCGCTAGCTGATCGAAAGGAGATTGGTTTGGTACTTTCATAGATTAGAGTCCCTTCTTTTTTCGAGTGGTCGCAGGTAAAATCTTTTCTCGCACGGGTTAGATTTGGATTAGTGTTTAGATAGATGTTTGTTTAGACTGGAGCGCATCAACCACCCATAGTCTGGACAATGCGCGAACTCCGCTATTAACGCTTTTCTAACTAATCAGTAACAGTCCTTTAACAATGGAAAGCCATAAGAAAGACCTATATAAATGGAGGGTTTCTGAACAGAATTTCGATGAAGCGTTTGTAACCTGAAATAGTTTTTAAGGAACATCCTTGTCCGAATCCAGGCCGAACGTCCATAAATAACTCGCTAAATAGTCTAATTGATCACAAATGAGAAATTTTCATTTTTTGACGATTTTTCTTCTCGCTCTATCAAGTAATCTTGATAACGTCGGGGTCGGGGTTTCATATGGAGTGAGAAGAATAAATATTCCCTTTGCTTCTAATTTGTTGATGGCAATTATCACTGGCGCTGGTACTTTCATTTCTATGTTGATCGGCGCCGGGATAACCAGAGTCGTGGATCAGACATATGCCAGCGCTGTAGGAGCTATAATAATAGGAGCCACAGGGGTTTGGGTATTTGTTCAGGAATTTTCAAACCGTGATGAAGATGCCACCAATGTGGGGCAGATACTCAAAGACACGAATTTCGCCAATCAGTCCATTTTTATGAAAATGCTCACGATTCTAGATCATCCATTCCTTGCGGACACAGATTTTTCTGGTCATATTAGCCTAAAGGAAGGTTTGCTTTTGGCCTTTGCCTTAACGTTAAATAATCTTTCCAATGGAATTGGCGCTGGGCTGTTAGGTCTTAACAGGGAGTCAACTACATTTTGTGTCACTGTTTTGAGCATTCTCACAATTTGGTTTGGTATTCATTTTGGACGATATTCAGGTGTGCACTGGTTTGGTAGATTTTCGGGCGGATTTCGGGGGTAATTTTGCTTATGCTGGGAATCTACGAGTACTTCAGTTAATCCTAACAGTTATAGGGTTTAATTCAGGCACATCGTTTTCCGAGAATTGTTTAGCAGCTATATAATCTGATTAAATTTGTTAATAGAAATTTAGACGAATTGAGACCTATTAGACATCTCAAATCAACATAGTGAGAATCGATAACGATGAACCTTCGAATGCTTTATCCAACACTAAACCCAGGATCGCCCTTGAAATTGTCCCCCCAGCTTCAGAAAATACTTTGTCCATGTATTTTTTGGTTGAAACAATTCGACTTGGATCAAGGTGGCCTTCCAGTGATAGAAGCCCTACTAAAGTTGAGGGCTTAATCATTGATTCGTCGAAATTGATTTTTATGCTCCCTGTTAGAGTATTTATCTGTAATGATTTTACTCCAGACCGTCTATGCAGCAACGCGTACAGGTCATCGGCAAGATTCGGATTTCTCTTTAAAGCGGGAATTTTGATTCTCATTCTCCCTGGTGTGTTATGAAGATAAAAACTCATTGCATTGCCTCAACATAGTAACTGTTGGTATTGAATATTTAACCCGATTTCCAGTTAATAACCTAGCCTCTTGAAATGTTTTGCGTCCAAATTGTTAAGTATTTATTAAGACCAAATTAATTTTTTGTTTATCGATTAATTTTAATTGAATTTAAAGCCCATTTATCTCCATCCAGTGGAAGGAGGGATCTAAAAATGTCGAGTCCTGAGATTAGGGAAACATTTTTAGTTCAGCATGTGACATTTGGAAGAATCAGGGTGAAGTTCAGAAGGTTTGAGCCAGGAGCACGTTCTGTCACCATCCTTGAGCGTCACCTGCGAAGCATTGATGGTATCAGGGAAGTTCATCTACGCCCAGTTACAGGGAGCCTGATAATCTTTTTCGATCCCCGGCTCACGGTTAATGAAATTCTCAATATTACGTCTGAAGCAGTTCAAAAGTTCCGGTTAATGGGCCTTGAAGGCATGGCCCATTCTGAGCCGTGCAGGCCCACAGTTACAGGTTTTTTGGCTGATCGTAGGGCGCTCATTGTAGAAGCCATTTCGCTAGCCGTTTTGACAGCCTTTTGCGCATATAGTCTAATTCGATCTTTCCTGTTCCGGCCTCCCTTACGGGAAAACTATCTAAGATTTTTTGCAATTCTGGGGCTCATACCGCTTGGTGTACGTGCTTTCCGTGATTTGTCTGAAGAGCATAAGGGCTTATTGAACACTTTCCTCGCCTTTACCTGCCTCTTGGCCATTGTATCAGGCGCCACCGGGATGGCGCTGGAAATAATCTGGATCGCGGGACTTAGCCGACTTCTTGAAGAAATGGTCAAAGAGCGATCAAGAAGGTCGGTTCGGGAGTTGCTGGATCACTCTGTCCGCTCCGTATTTTTGGTGAGAGATGGTATCGAGATTGAAACCTCCGCGGAGTCACTGGTTCCTGGTGACATCGTATCAGTTATCAAAGGTGACAGAATTCCTGTCGATGGCGTGGTGCTCAGTGGTGAAGCGACGCTGGATGGAGCGGCTTATACTGGTCGCCCGGAACCGGATCATTTCCAGGAGGGAGGCAAGGTCTTAAGTGGCCTTGTCGTGGTTCAGGGAAGGTTGCAAATTCGGGCTGAAAAAACGGGCAGAGACACCCAGTTAGCCCAAGCCCTCGAATTTGTGGAAAAATCTCTGGCTAATCGATCGCCATCGGAACAACGTGTCGACCAATTGGCGCGGCAATTGACGAAATTGAGTATTTTGACTTCGATTTTAACCTTTGTCTTGACTAGAGATTTTAGTCGGGCGTTGGGTGTCCAATTGGTTATGGCATGCCCTTGCGCCACTGCCCTTGCTTCTTCAACGGCTGTAACCGCCGCATTAACCAATGCGGCCGGCAACGGGGTCTTAATCAAAGGGGGAGTGTGTCTCGAAAAATATATCCAGAGTGACTGTTATTGTTTTGATAAGACGGGCGCTCTTAGTGAAATCGAACCTACTGTCTGTGAAATCTATCCCCGCTCAACCTGGATCGAACCTCAAAAAATTGTCTCAATGGGTGCCATGGCCGAGGGAGACAGTGGACACCCAGTAGCCTTGGCATTGAAAAAGGCCTCACTTCAATATCAGGATTCTCGAAACACCAGTATTGAAACTGAAGAGTTTATTGGCCGAGGAGTGCGGGCTCAAATTGGAAAAGATATAGTGATGGTTGGTAACCACGGATTTATGGTAGAGCAAAATGTGAATGTGAGTTATTTCAAAACTAGAGATTATGAGCTTAGGAAAAGGGGCCTCACAGTTATCTATGTGGCAAGGAATGAAAAAGCCCAGGGGATGTTGGGGCTGGGATTTAAGCCTCGGAAGGAATCCGGAGAATCGATCCAGGGATTGAAGAGGCTGGGTATTAAGGAGTTTCATATCATAAGTGGCGATTCCGAGGAGGCAGTTTCCTCTATGGCGCAATCCCTCGGCATTCCTAATTATCTCCCCAATGCCCTGCCTGGGGAGAAGGCCACCTACGTACAACAGCTTCAGGATTATGGAAAGAGGGTAGTGATGGTCGGTGATGGGGTAAACGACACTCCGGCCATGTCAAAAGCATGGGTTGGCGTCGCCATGGGAAAGGAAGGGTCGGAGATCGCCATAAACGCTGCTGACATTACTCTTTCGGACTCGAATCTTTTAAGGTTGGTAGAACTTCGGCAACTAGGACTCAAAACTTTTAAAACCGTGGATCAAAACTACTATCTGGCTGTGTTCACGGACATTTTCGCCGCTGTCCTGGTAGGCGCTGGGGCTTTAACACCATTGCTCGGCGGCGCCATCCATTTGATTCACGTCATGGGCATTGTTGCTAACTCTTCGATGTTATTGGCAAGAGCCCCAGGGGACCAGCCACTAACTACTCCAAATAACCCCTTATAATGGTTTGAACTCGACTTTCAGGATGAACAATGCAATCTAAAGACAGCGAGAAATTCGTACATGTAGCTGATTTTATTATAAACATTACGGCTGGAATCGAGATTCTGAAGCACACGGATGGAAACATCAAGCTTAAAATTCCTTTGGCAACCTATATCTCCGCCATGAAGAGCGTTGACGGGATAGATCTTTACAGCGCTTTCGAGAACTTCAACGGTATCCAGAAGTATGACTTCAGCTTCATCTGGGGTAGTCTCGACATTCATTATGATTCAGGGGTGATACCGAGAGACTTATGGCATGACTTGATTAGAGCTAACGCCGACCCTGGCTCCAGGGAGCGTGCAAAGCAAAGGCTGTTAAGTCTTTTCAATGGTTCTTTGAAAGAAAGGTGAAAATCAATGTTTGCCATCTGACTATTTTACTTCATTAAAATTAAAATGTTGACTTTGTAATCATGAATCAACATTATTTTGTTGATACATAGAGGTTGTTACAGAAAATTGATAGAAAGGAGAAGAGAGATGGCCGTTTCTGACATGATGCCAAAAGGTACTCTTTGGACTGGAATAGCAGTAGGCGCCGGCCTCTTGATTGCGCCTGTAGTTGTGCCGGCGGTAGCTAGCGCTATCAGGCCACTATTTAAGGTGGTTATTAAGGGTGGCTTCATGCTGTATGAAAAAGGCAGGGAGATGGTTGCCGAAGTGGCTGAAGTTACCGAGGA
The DNA here is from genome assembly GCA_049967315.1 of Desulfomonilaceae bacterium. Lineage (GTDB taxonomy): Bacteria > Desulfobacterota > Desulfomonilia > Desulfomonilales > Desulfomonilaceae > CAJBEZ01. The sequence continues at coordinate 1,003 of JBMFSZ010000240.1, read as the reverse complement.
CCTGATCGAAGAAGCAAAGGCTGAGGTTCATGCAGACCTGGCCCAGGCCCACGAAGTAAAAGAGTCTTTGTAAACGGAAGCCTGGTTTAAAATGATCCCGGAAGCCCATATAGTTCACAAAGTTCAAAATCGCCTTCGAATTAAAGTACCATCCATGAGAGGAGACAAAGCCTTCTTTGTTTCTATCCAAGAGAAGTTTTCGAAACCTTCCGCTGGCCAGACGATCGTGGTTAATCCTGACACAGCGTCAGTCCTTTTTTTGGGCCATTTTACGGCTAAGCATGTTGCCGAAATGGCCCAAAAAGCCAAACTATTTAAGTTGAAAACTACTACCCGGCGGCCTGAAACTCTCCTTGGTGGAGTTAAGGACATGTTTCGAACGGTGGACAAACGTCTCCTGAAAGTTACGGGTGGAGAAATGGATATCCCCAGCCTTGTTTTTCTAGGGTTAATAAGCCATGGCATTTATCAGTTTGCTCGCGGGAATTTCACCGGTCCCCCATGGTATACAGCTTTTTGGTACGCTCTTGGTCTTTTTTCAAAAACCAGCCTGATGACTGAACTGGAAGAAATAGAAGCTGATTCCCTGTGAGGCCACAGCTTTCCATTCTGGCCCTCAATTCGCGCTTTTAACTTCATGTTAATTAATTACTAACGTTAATCTAACAATTTTCCTATTTACTTTTATTTTATTTCTAAGTCCTTGGAACATTAAGTTTAAGACAGACAAATTTGATTCGAGAAATTCACAACACCATTGAAGGTCGGGTCAGATTTAAAGTAAAGGGACTTTACCGTTCAGAGCATCTAAAGAGGACCATAGAGTCACGGCTGCCCGAGTGTAATTTCGTTTACAGCGTTTCCGCTAATGTACTGACTGGAAACGTGCTTGTTCGTTTTGACCCGACTTGTAATAACAATCTTATATTTAACGCTCTTGAAGACATTGTTCTCTCCTGGTTTTCCCACCTCAAAGATAACACTGAGAATAAGGAATTAAGCG
>JBMFSZ010000239.1:0-5923 GCA_049967315.1 Desulfomonilaceae bacterium | reverse complement strand
TCCCAGAGCAATTAAGAGAATTGAACAAATTAGGCTCCAGTTTGTTAAAACGGGTCGCTATCATAAAACTCAACGGTGGCCGAAGCACTACCATGGGGGGGAATGTACCCAAAGGTATATTAATAGCAAAAGACGGATATTCGTATCTTGAGATAATTTGCCGCCAGACCGAATGTTTCAGACGTGTCAACGGTTGTGAAACTCCGCTGGTTCTTATGAACAGCTTTTTTACAAATAAGCCAACCGAAGACCTTCTTCGGGAAATCGGTTTCCAGGCTATGACTTTCGTCCAGAATCGTGTTCCCAGATTGACATTAGATGGGCTTTATCCGTTGGAATTGGGAAACCACGAAGATTGGGCGCCTCCAGGTCACGGAGATGTTTTCGAAAGTCTGGTGGACAGTGGCGTGATGAAGAAACTGCTTGACTCAGGAATAAAATGGGCTTTTATCTCCAACTTGGATAATCTTGCCGCAACCGTGGCCCCATGGATTCTAGGCATGGTTGCTAGTGAAGAAGCCCAGTTTCTGCTGGAGGTAACCCCCAGGACCAAGGAAGACTGTAAAGGGGGCACGCTGGTTATTCGAAATGGAGCTCTTGAACTTGTAGAGATAGCCCAGGTCGCGCAGAAGGACAGAGAATTGTTCATGGACATTCAGAACTTCAGGGTCTTCAACACCAACAATGTTTGGGTAGACTTGGAAGTCACCAATGAATTGTTGTCCTCAAGTCGCTTTGACCTCCCAATAATCCAGAACAAAAAAACCATTGCAGGTCATAAAGTGGTTCAGTTGGAAACCGCGATGGGAGCCGCAATAAGTAGTTTTGACCGAGCTAGGGGCTTGATAGTCGGAAGGGACAGATTTTTCCCCACCAAAAGGATTGAGGATCTTATCGTGTTGCAGTCTGACGCTTGCGTGCTGAACTCATGTTTCAACATTTTAAGGAATCCCCAAAGACCACTAAATTGTTCTTTTAGACCCATGTTGAATTTTCACCACAGCTTTTTGAATTCACCACTAGATCTGCACAAGAGATTTGAAGATCCAGGTTCTTTGTCTCTAGTAAACGCTGAGGTCCTTACAGTTTCTGGAGATGTGTTTTTTGAACGAAATGTCAGCATTCAAGGGACGGTCTATATTGCCCCTAAAGAGGGAGTGAGCTACAGAATTCCAGCCGGGTCGGTGCTGGATAGTGGCGTATACCCGTGAAAATGGACAGCGCCATTTCAGTAGCGGGAACCTCTAAAAATACGGCATTGGAATATTAGAACTCGAATACATGATTCGGATCATTTAATGGAGGGAGCATAAATGAATCTATATTCAGTCATCATGGCCGGCGGTAGTGGCGTTAGATTTTGGCCTCAGAGTCGTCGCCACAGACCTAAGCAGCTCCTTAAAATTGTCGGAGAGAAAACCATGATTCGAGCTACCGTGGACCGAGTATCGCCTGTCACCCCGTATGATAGGATAATGGTCGTAACCGGCGCCCACCACGCTGAAAAGATTCGGATGCAGATTCCGGAAATCCCTAACGACTTAATAGTTACCGAGCCGGTAGGAAGAAACACTGCGCCATGCATAGCTCTGGCCGCTTACAGACTTGCGAAAATCGATTCCGATGCGGTCATGCTAGTGCTACCCGCCGATCATTTAATCACCAAAGAGGATGAATTCAGATCCACAATTGAAGCCGTATCAAAGATTGCCGCCGAGACTGGAGAGTTGCTTACGTTTGGTGTTATCCCAGATCGGCCCGAAACTGGTTATGGGTACATCCACGTCGGGGAAATGGTTGTGGAGTTTGATGGCTTAAAAGCGTACAGAGTTCAAAGATTTGTGGAAAAACCAGACATAAAAACGGCGCAATCATATTTGAAGATAGGAGACTATCTTTGGAACAGCGGAATGTTCATTTGGAAGGTTTCAAGTATAATCAAAGCCATTGAACGATATCTTCCCGTTATTGCCAAGGCCATGGAAAAGCTTTACCCTGTGCTGAACACTCCTGAAGAAAACGCCCTGCTTGTAGAAACTTATGAAGATCTTCCAGAAATATCTATTGACTACGGAGTACTGGAGCGGGCCGATAATGTTCTCGTGATCCCCATAGACGTGGGCTGGAACGATGTTGGGAGCTGGACGTCGCTTCAGGATGTGTGGAACACTGATCAGGAAGGAAACGCGAGCAAGGGGAAGATCCTGACTCTCAACGCTAAGGGATGTGTAGTTTCTTCGCCTCAGAAACTGACGGCACTGGTCGGTGTGGAGGATATAATCGTTGTAGATACACCTGACGCAATATTGGTTTGTCGAAAAGACCGAGCGCAAGACATCAAGCAACTTCAGGAATTACTCAAAAAACATGGTTATCAGGGACTATTGTAAGTGATTGGCGCAATTTCTGTTTTCGGTTCATTGTAAAGGCTGATTTTTTCGGGCAATTATTTTTGACCTGATTCGCACTAGAATTGGTAATGTTTCAAGATCAACTTCTTATTGATGGGAGGCGAAATGACTAGTTTAAGTTCGGCAATCAGAAATAGTTTTAAAGCTTATGACATTAGGGGAAGAATACCTGATGAACTGAACGAAGATATAGCGTTAAAGATAGGAAGAGCTTACGCCACGCTCCTAAAGCCCAAAAAGATTTGCATAGGAAGAGATGTCCGCCTTTCCAGTGCGTCATTGGTATCCGCTCTTGCTGAAGGAATCAGTTCTCACGGTTGTGACGTAATAGATATAGGGCTTTGTCCTACCGAGATGGTGTACTTTGCCACATCTCACCTCAATCTGGACGGTGGGATAATGGTCACGGCAAGCCACAATCCTATGGACTACAACGGCATGAAGCTGATACGCGAGAATTCGAAACCTATCAGCGGCGATTCTGGAATCAAAGACATCGCTGACATGGTTATCGATAATCGATTTGACCCCCAATCGTCTCATAAGGGACAATTGAGGACGGTTGACGTGAGCGACGAATACATTCAACATTTGTTGACCTACATAGATGCGTCAAAGATTTCCCCTCTAAAGGTGGTCGCCAATTGTGGCAACGGTTGCGCTGGACCGATACTGGAAAAACTTAAATCACATCTACCTCTTGATTTTGTGATGGTGTTTCCAGAACCGGATGGCCGATTCCCCAATGGTATTCCCAACCCTATTCTGCCAGAAACCCGTGGAGTTACAATCGAAAAAGTCCTAAACGAAAAGGCTGATATAGGGATCGCCTGGGATGGAGACGCTGACCGTTGTTTCTTTTTTGACGAAAAAGGGGAATTTCTCGAGGGATATTATATTGTCGGATTTCTCGCTCAAGAATTCCTGAAGACCAATCCAGGAGCGAAGATAGTCCATGATCCGAGACTTATATGGAATACGGTTGAAATAGTCCAGGAAAATGGTGGCAAAGCTATAATGAGCAAGGCTGGACACGCATTCATCAAGGAAAGGATGCGCAAGGAAGACGCTATTTATGGTGGAGAGATGTCCGCTCACCATTATTTTAGGGATTTCGCTTATTGTGATAGTGGTATGATTCCCTGGCTTGTTCTTGCCCAGGCTGTGAGTTCTGCGGGACGCCCTTTGTCCGAGCTAGTGAAATCGAGGATGAATAAATACCCCGTTAGTGGCGAGATCAATAGAACTGTCAAAGATCCTCATGCTGTAATATCCCAAATCGAAACTTTTTATAAAGGGTCTGAGATCGATGTGGATTACATAGATGGTCTGACAATGGAATTTCCCCAATGGCGATTTAATCTACGGCCATCGAACACAGAACCCGTAATAAGACTCAATGTCGAAACCAGGGGTGACCACAAACTTCTCGAAACCCAAACCCAGGAACTGTTGGACCTTATTGGCCGTTTTAAATAAAAGTTTCGCATTGCCCAGTATGGGGTAACCAATTGGGCTCTCTCATTGGGAAGAAAATCTGTTATGTGATAAACTTGTTGACCTACGGCAACGGCTTGTTGCTGAGCTGAAGAAAATCAAGGAGAAAAACATTTGGAACTGAACGAAGTTATCATTACACAGGCCATCGTAGAAAGATTTTGGGCCAAGCTCAAGAATAGCCTTGAAATGGATGTGGCCATAGTTGGAGGAGGGCCGTCAGGACTGGTCGCCGGATACTATCTTGCCAAGGCTGGCAAAAAGGTGACGTTATTCGAAAGGAAATTGAGCGTAGGCGGTGGAATGTGGGGTGGTGGCATGATGTTCAATGAGATAGTTGTTCAGGAAAGCGCCGTTCATATTCTCAAAGAATTCGGCGTGCGCCTTCAACTCTATCAAACGGACTATTATACTGCCGACTCGGTCGAAACCGTCTCTTCCCTGATCAGTCAGGCCACAAGAGCTGGTTTGACCATATTTAACTGTATGTCTGTGGAAGACGTAATGATGCGAGAGGACAGGATCACAGGTCTTGTTTTGAACTGGTCACCCGTAGAGATGGCCGGATTGCATGTCGATCCTCTGTCTGTGGGATCAAAATTTGTTGTGGATTCAACGGGACACGCCACTGAAGTAGTAAAAGTGGTCGCCAAAAAAGTTCCGGGAAAGCTTAAGACACCCAGTGGCAAGATAGAGGGAGAAAAATCGATGTGGGCCGAAAAGGCCGAAATCCTCACTCTTGAGAATACCTCTGAAGTGTATCCGGGACTATATGTCGCGGGTATGTGCGCCAACGCGACGTTTGGTGGCCCTCGCATGGGACCAATATTTGGTGGCATGTTATTATCCGGAGAAAAAGTTGCCAAAGAGTTGCTGAAAAAAATGTGAGATCGAATTAATCCTTTCCACATAATCGAAACCATAAGGGCATGGCAATCCAGTAACAAGGCACAATAAACACGTAGTCGTCGAAATTTGGAAGGCCCTGCCCTTCTCGGTTTGATCCCACAACTGGGTAAAACTTTAATCTACTCCTGCTAACTTTTACTCAAATCTAATATCTCGTAAATTCCCTTGAATCTTTCTCAAACATGAGCGATATCTCCTCGGTCAGGGAAGGCTTTATTTCCAGTAGAGCTTCCAGAAATACTTCTGTGTTGAGCCTGTAATCTACTCCACCCTGCAGTTCCCTCTCGAATGCTTTCTGGGTAACCTTCTGAAAAAGATACTCAATGTCAGCAGGCGTAAACAAAGGTATCAGGGAAATTAGTTTCTTAACATCCACACCGCCGGCATTCGTTTTCGAGAGGTAATGTTCGAAAATCGTGCGCTGTCCTTCAGCATCAAGACCTCCAACGGGAATAATGAGGTCAAATCGGCCGGGCCGTAACAACGCTGCATCAAGGTCTCTTATATAATTTGTAGCGCAGATCAATAATCTCCTACCAGGTTGCCTCTTAAAAAGGGGGACCTGCTTCAAAAATTCGTTAGTTATGGATTTGTCTATCCTTGATGCCTGGTCGCGGTTACTTGCGATTTCTTCGAACTCGTCAACAAAGATCACTGCGTCATCAAGTCTACCGGCTGTTTCCATAAGGTTTTTGAGGTTCTTTCCCAAGCGATCCTGCCCATCAGCCATTAGATCACTTGGACTCACCTCGATGAACCACCAGTCCAGAACACCGGCTATGGCTTTTACAAAATGTGTCTTCCCGGTTCCTGGAGGCCCGAAAAAAATTATCGTCTTGGGCGGAGTCACTCCGTGTTTTTGAGCAAGATCAACCCTGGTGAGCGGCAGGATAATCCTTTTTTCTACAATCTGCTTAGGGGGCTGAGAATCGGAAATAGTATCCCAAATGGACCTGTCTACCAACTGTGCTCCAAGTTCTCGGAGGATGTTGACCTTGTCTTCATCTATATGTTTGTCGTTGATAACATCAATGTTCTCTATATAGTCCAGGCAGGCTACCTTTATTCCGGCGTCCCTTCCCAATTTCTCTGACAAAAACCATTTG
>JBMFSZ010000238.1:0-5943 GCA_049967315.1 Desulfomonilaceae bacterium | reverse complement strand
GGTCGGCAAAAAATACAACCTGGGCCCGCGATAGTCATAAAACAGAAGTCCAAATTTCTCGGGTCGCACATTCACGCCTGGAGCGAGGACATATGAATTGAAGCCCATAACACTTACCCCGTGCGTCTTGGTTCCTGAAGACAACTTCAGGAACCATTCTTCAGTGAAAAATTAATAGATCCCACAGATTCCGTCGACAGCCATTTCTTCAATGGTTATCTCTTCCAAAATCTCGGGAACCTCAGAAACGCCCTCTGGTGATAAAGGGCCCTCGAATTGATTTTTGACAGCCTGTTTTTCCATGAAAAACTTCTCCTTCGTTATTATCTTCGTTTTCGCCGCAGATTGGCCATAGTAGGTCCGCTTGCCAGGAAGCCCTAACTTAATCAAAATTTCATGTAAGTAATTGGAATCTCGCCGGCCTTTCCAAACTAAGGAGCCTTACAAGTCCATCCCGCATCTACCATGATCTTCTGGCCTGTGATACACCGTGTGTCTTCAGTGGCCAACCACACCACGGCCTTGCCGATATCCTCCGGCGTTATCTCTCGATCCTGGAACAGGTGTCCTGCAAGGAACTGCTCTTTGCCTTCAGCCTCCTCCAGACCGAAAAAGGCCGCAATCCCCTTCATCATCGGTGTCCAAACGGTGCCGGGACACACAACATTGACGTTTATGTTGTGGTCGGCTACCTCCATGGCCAAAGATTTCGAAAACCCAATAATGCCGTGTTTAGCTGCGCAGTAATGAGCTCCAAGCCCGAAACCTCTGGTCCCTCCCACCGAGGATATGTTGATAACCTTGCCACTGTGCTGGCCAATCATGTGAGGAACAACATATTTGCTGCAAAGGAACGTTCCTTTTAGATGCGTGTCAAGGACCTCGTCCCACTCTTGCTCGCTCATATCCGCTACAGCCATCATTGACGAGTTGCCGGCGTTGTTGACAAGTATGTCAATCTTCCCGAACGCCTCCAGCGCCTGTTTAACCATGGCCTCAACATCAGATGCTTTTCTCACGTCGCATTTCACGCCGATCGCTTTTCGACCCATTGATTTTATGCTTTCGACCGACTCTTCCATCGTCCTCAAGGTCGACATGGAATATGGTATCGTAGCCATATCCTCACAAATGTCCGCAATCACGATGTCCGCTCCTTCAGCGGCCATGAGCTTCGCCGCGGCCAATCCGTTACCCCTAGCTCCCCCTGTAACCACGGCTACTTTGCCATCGAGTTTCACGTAATTACTCCTTTCGCTCCTGACAAAAACTCAGATCAATTCTGAAATCTCCGTTCTCCTGTTCTGTTTTCTCGACACTGTTCCTCAAAATTTCTCTCAAAGAATTACTTAGACATCACCCCTTTCAGTTAGGACTTTGAAGCTCCCCCAGGCTTCTATGCGCTTCCCGGAAAAATGGAGGCGCATGTCCGAGCAAATCCGCTATGCGGTAACCCGATGCAAGCTCCATGCCTCAAATTTTTGCCGAAACTAAATTGATCGAGTGTATTCAAGGGAAATTCTTTGGCACATGAAAGACCATTAAGTGTGCGCCGATACAGCCACAACCGTCCTAAATGCCTCGGACGCCCCAATATACGGGGCTGATGCCACGGGCGTATCCAACGGGGTCACGGAAGTTCCCTGAGGCAAAAGGGCCTCAGGGACAAGCCCATTGGTGTTACCTAAATATTTGATTATAACAAGTAAAATAGGATTTAAAGGATTGTGGGGTTTATGTGGACACCAGACCCCAATTCTAGAAATTTCAAAATTCCGTTAAAATAGTCCGTACTTATGAATTTTTTTGTACAAGGTCTTTCGGTTGATTCCGAGGATCTGGGCAGCGGAACTTTGGTTGCCCCCAGTTTGTTGTAATATTCTGATTATATGGTCTTTCTCAAGATCCTCCAGGCTTTCTAGAGTTGAAACCTTGGTTCTTTGATTTGCGACGATATGTTCCGGGAGGTCATTCAAATTAATCTCATCCAATTTTGAGAACAAGGTTGCCTTAGTGATTACCGATCTCAATTCCCTTATGTTTCCAGGCCAAGCATAGTTAGTTAGCGCTGCAAGGGCCTCGCGGGATATCTTCCGGGGTTTGTTCCCTGGAGCCCTGTTTTTTGCGAAATGTGAAGCGAGTAATGGAATATCTTCTTTGCGTTCCCGCAAAGGAGGGACATAAATGGTAATTACATCCATTCGATAAAATAGGTCTGTTCTTAGTACACCTCGGTGAGCAGCATCTTTTAAATCCAAATTGGTGGCTAGAATTGTACGGGTGTCCACTTCTCGTTCTTTGGTCTCTCCCACCCGCCTGAACTTCTTGGTTTCAAGAAATCGTAAAAACTTTTTTTGCATGTCGGGTTCTAGGTTTCCAATCTCATCAAAAAAGATGGTCCCTTGATGACTTTTTTCAACCAACCCAAGCTTCATTTCGGATGCCCCAGAGAATGCGCCTTTCCCGTGACCATAAAGTTCACTCTCTGCAAGGTTTTGATTCAACAGACCACAGTCGACTACCACAAAAGGCTTGTTTTTTCTCGGACTCCAGCTATGTATCAGGCGAGCGACAACATCTTTTCCAACTCCTGTCTCCCCTTGTATCAATACTGTTACGTCTGCGGGGCCAACCCTTTCAACCATATCGTAAACCGTGCACATGGCAGGACTCGGGCATCCTACAAAATCGGGATCAACCGCCAACTGTCTCCCTTCCATTTGTTGAGAAAATAGATCTTTATTAATTCGGTTCTCGTCCAGTATTTGTTCCACGAGAGCGAGAATTTCCACAAGTTTAAAGGGCTTTGTGATGTAGTCACGCGCGCCTAGTTTCATCGACTCTACAGCCGTTCCTATGTCTCCATAACCTGTAATCATAATTATTTCAGATTGTGACGACTTTAGTTTAAGGCTCCTGAGCACATCAATTCCGCTCATTTTAGGGAGTCTAATGTCAAGGAAAATGATTTCGAAATTTTGGTCTGCTATGATGCTCAATCCCTCTTCACCAGACTTGGCGGTTACAACTGTATACCCCTCGGAGCTGAGTTCGTTCTTGAACAAATGTCGAATGTTTTTCTCGTCATCAATTACCAGAATTCGTCCTCGTTTCATCTGCTCACTCCTATAAACAATTGAATCCAGACGCTGAGACCAATCCGACTTATAGCATCTTCGGATGTGGTAACCATTTTACGCTGCTTGAATCTGAGCCACATGAATCCGGGCTGTTTTCGATCCTTTGATTTGAACATAGTGATGATTCCAAAGAAAGCTAAACGTGGTCAAATTAATGAACAAGCTTACGCAACCAATAGCCTCCGCTTGGAAACCTTCTACCCCAGAATGGCAGGGAATCTGAGGATGAAGCTAAACTTGTCTGTATGATGTTGTTCAAACCTAAGTTCTCCGTCATGCTGTCTCATTATGTTGTAGCAAATTGATAGGTCCATCTCCGGACCGAATTGAGAAGGCGATACTGCGCATGACATCTCTGCCTCATTAGAATCCGAAGGTTCTGGGGCTCCTTTCACGTTGAGAATGAGTAAAACCTCAATCAGGTTGCCGGAGTTTCTGGTAAGAATGGTAAGTTCTCCATTTCTTCCCGCGGATTTGAGGGAGTGATTGAGTACGTTTAAAAGGAGGTGCTTGATCTGTGACTGATTTCCCAGAATTTGGTTGAAGCCGGGCGCCAAAAGGTTCTTGAAAACGATCTTGATTTTCTGATCCTTGGCGTGCTTGCGCACAAGAAGAACAGTTCCCTTTATGATCTTCGTAATTTCTACTACTTCCTTATCCTCAGTCGATTTTCGACTATACTCTATAAGATTCTGAATAATGTCTTTACAGCGATAGGCTTCGTTAAATATGATCTCTAGGTATTCCTGAAGCGAGTCCACACCAAAATTTTCAGAGTTGTTCAACTTTTTATTTTTGACCCTCTTGAGCAATGCCTCGGAAAAACCGGCTATGGAAGTCAGCGGGTTATTGATTTCATGTGCAATCCCCGCTGCAAGAAGTCCAACGGCGGCCATCCGATCAGCCTGCAATAAATTGAACTCAGCTTCCTTGCGCCTGGTAATATCTCTCATAAGAAGTATGACTTCATCTACGCCCCCTAGAGGTCCCTTGATCGGGGAAGTTGACCATTCATAGTAATGTCCTGCATACGCGCCATGCTTTACTCGTATTTCACCGCGAAACGCTTCGTGGCTCTCGAGCGTCTTACAAGCCGGACAATCGCTACATATACCTTTTCTGCGGAAAAATGCCCGATGACATTTTTCGCCAATTAGCGAAACCTCCGGGAACATAGTCATCTGGAGACGGTTTGCGAAGACTATATTCATATCCTTATCAAGGATAGTCAAGCCGCTGTTCATACTATTGATTATTGCTTCCAGTTTGTTGTGACGACGAGCCAATTCCACATTTAACTGCTCCAGTTCCTTCATTTTGGAACGGACTTCCTTGAAATAACCGATCTTGGAGAAACCGATACCTTTGAAATCGTATTCGGCTGAATTTGGTCGTTTCGCCATTGAACGTCTTTACCAAGCCTCCATATATATATTTTTAATTTCATTTACGTCGTAAGTACAGGGGTTTGTTTGCATACAAATATCGAACTGAGCAAGTTCTGCCATGGCGGGGATATCCTCCTGCCTTATTCCAACCTCGGAAAGTTTTTTGGGTAGTTCAAGTTTTTCCGTTAGTTCATCTATTTTTTCAAGTACACTCATTGCCGCCTGTTCCTGGGTCATTGAGTTTGTGTCTGAGCCCATGGCCATCGCGAGCTTGGCATATTTTTCAACAGAGTGCTCAATATTACGTCTAACTACAGCAGGCAAAAGTATCGAGTTGGCGACACCATGATGCAGGTCATAAAACCCTCCCAAGGGGTGCGCCAATGCGTGCACTGCGCCCAAAATGGCGTTAGAAAAAGCGATCCCCGCTTCGAGACAAGCTATGGACATACCTTCCAGGGCAGCGACCCGCTTAGTCTTGACTGCAGCGACCAAGTGTCGGGTAATGAGCTCGACAGCATGAATCGCATGAGGGTCGGTCATCGGCCAGGACAATGACGACACATAGGCTTCAAAAGCGTGAGTCAAAGCATCCATACCAGTAGCCGCCATCAACCCCGGGGTCTTGGTCAGTAGCAGATTAGGGTCTACAATCGAGATATCAGGAGTGATAGCTCTACTCAGTATGGTCATTTTCATCCGTTTTCTTGTGTCAGTAATGACGGCGAACTGAGTGACATCAGCCCCAGTTCCAGCGGTTGTAGGCGCACATACTAATGGCGGAATTGGTTGATTGATCTTGTTACATCCTTCATATTCACAAATGGAGCCATTATTTGAAACCAAAATCGCTACACCTTTGGCAGCGTCGATTGGACTACCTCCGCCAACTGCTACTATCACATCACAACCTTTTTGCAGATAGAGCTGGGCTCCCTGTTCAACCTGAAAATCTCGAGGATTTGATACCACATTGTCGTAGATAACATATTCCAGATCCTCCTCGCTGAGGTAATCGATGGTCCTGTCTATCCATCCGGCAGTGACTATTCCGGGATCCGTCACGAGGAATATCTTCTCTCCCCCTAATCGTTTAGCGCATTGACCGATTTTCCCCAGGGCGCCCAGGCCATAGATGATCTCTGGAACCTCGAACTTCAAAAGATTGTCATCCTGCGACAAGTCTGACTCCTTTAATATGGCCTCCGAGCGAGGCCAGCTGAACTGAATCCAATTCGAAGTAATGGCTAATACTCCTCACAGTACCAGCGGCTTCCGGATTTTTTTGTTAAATTTTCACCCCACGCAATTAGATGTTACTTCCCCCCGGCAAAATGTTCATGGCCCTGAGACTAAACGAGCCATCCCTAACCTCTATGATATTCATCCGACCATAATCCTGGCAAATGATCAGA
>JBMFSZ010000237.1:0-5944 GCA_049967315.1 Desulfomonilaceae bacterium | reverse complement strand
ATGTGCATGGCCAGCCGAACGTAGGCATTGACTGGCTTTATGCGGACATGGAGTCGGAACTGGCAGGTATGTCTAAAGAAGAGGCCGCGGAATTTCTCACAGACATGGCGCTGGACGAAGGCGCCAAGGAAAGAATTGTTAAACTCTCTTTTGAACTTTTAAACCTGATAGTATTTTTCACAGCGGGAGAGCCAGAAGTGCGGGCATGGAGCCTGGTCAAAGGAAAGACAGCGGTCAAGGCTGCCGGCACGGTACATTCCGACATGGAGCGAGGGTTTATTCGTGCGGAAGTTGTAGCCTTCGATGACTTCAAAAATTTTGGATCCATGTCTGCTGCTCAAAAGGCCGGGAAAGTTCGTCTTGAGGGAAGAGATTACGTAGTGCAAGACGGAGATATCATGCTCTTCAGGTTCAACGTTTGACCGGCTACTGATTTGGAGCACTAAACTACGGGGGTTGTCTGGCTGGAATGATCAATATGGATACAACGGTAGAATGGCTAGGTGAATGTAAGATCAATAACCCTTTGAAGCAGGTTGACTGGGTGGAAAATACCGAACGGGTTCTTTACAGTCTTTCCGCTGGGGAGCTTGAGGAATGTATACAGAGGGGACAGACTCCAGTTTCCTTTTTAAAGGCAGGCCCAAGACGAAAAATCTACTTTGATCTAAGCAAACTTAAGTGCGCCATCGTAACCTGTGGAGGCCTATGTCCGGGCCTGAACAATGTTATACGCTCAATTGTTTTGACGCTGTATCATACATACGGAGTCAGGAACATCCTTGGTATAAGACATGGGCTTCAGGGGTTTGTTCCAGATTATGGCCATCCCATAATGGAACTTACTCCAGATCTGGTAAGGGAAATCAATGAATTAGGTGGAACCATTCTGTCATCGTCCCGTGGCCATCAGGACATGGGAGATATTGTTGACGCACTGGAGCGCATGAATATTGGTTTGCTCTTCGCAGTAGGAGGGGACGGAACATTTAAGGCGGCGGCAAAAATTTGCGCAGAAATTGCGAACAGGGGATGCAAAATCGGGGTCGTAGGAATACCCAAGACGATTGATAACGACATACTATTCCTATCGCGATCATTTGGGTTTAGTACAGCTGTAAGCTGCGCATCTGACATAATCGGGTGCGCTCACGTGGAGGCTAATGGAGCTCCAAACGGGATAGGTCTAGTAAAACTCATGGGTCGCCAATCAGGCTTTATTGCCGCCAATGCTGCGCTAGACAGACGCTATGCGAATTTTGTGCTTATCCCCGAAGCGGATTTTGACCTTGACGGGCCACATGGTTTGCTGTCTGTCCTGGAAAAAAGAATTCAGGAAAAGAAGCATGCTGTAATCGTTGTAGCTGAAGGGGCCGGTCAAAGATATTGTGGAGTTGAGGGCTTTGACAATTCGGGCAACAAAGTTCTTGGTGACATCGGGTTGTATCTGAAAGACAGAATTATGGACTATTTCAAGGAAAAGGGAATAGAGGTAAATCTGAAATATATTGACCCGAGCTACACCATAAGATCCGTCAAGGCCACCTCCGAAGACTCACTGTTTTGTGGTTTTCTGGCACAGAACGCTGTTCACGTAGGCCTGGCGGGAATGACCAACATAATGGTAGGTTCGTGGAACGAAGAGTTTGTTTGCGTCCCATTGGCATTAGTAACTACTGGACGCAAACAGGTTGATCTCAAAGGTAAACTGTGGAGTAGTGTTCTGGAGGCTACAGGTCAACCAAACTTCAAAGCGGCCGTTGGATAGGATGGCCTGTAAGGCTCAGGCGCCATTTCCATCACTGGCAATGGGGAAATCGTTGCAGGAAGACAAAGTTGAGGGCCGTGAGCAAACCCTGCAGTGTAACATATTGAAATCAATTAGGTTGTTTTGACTTGCCATTTATGGCTCAATCTGATACGGTGAAACGCGACCTAAATGTTGCAACAACTTAGCAACATTTAGGTTAATTAGGTGACTTAAAAAGATTAACGGAGTTATAATTATAATAATTGGAGGTATGCGATGTCGAGAAAATCCATATTATTGCTGGCGGTCATGGCGATAGCCATCACAGCAATGGTCCCGAGCAACTCAGAGGCTTTGTTTGTGGCCACAGCTCAGAATTTTCGCGGAGCTTTGTACCAGGGAATTGGGCCGACCCCTTGTCATGCCAGTGAAATGGCAGTGGTTAGGTGTTCTCAGGACTCTTTCGCTCCCAGGAGTTGCAAGGTTATTTCCGTGAGAATGGAATGTCCACCGCCTGTTTGCTCAAAACCGAGGAAAGTTATCAGGAAAAGCCGTTATTCGTGCGCTCCTGGTTCACCTTGTGCCCCTATGCCCTCTTCTTATCGTTAAAAAAGGTTATTCCCTCCTGGTCTCTAGCGTCCAGGAGGGAGATTCATTCTTCCTCTCCTCAAAGTTAGATCTCTTCACGTCTTCGACTGATCAATTAGTTTCGGTTTTCAGCTTTCATCTTGAGATATCGGGTAGTTCTCATAGCGTTTCCGAAACTACGCTTTACAGCGCAGAGTGTTTGCTGTAGGATGAATAGAAAGCTCAAGACATGTATAATCAACTAAACCGTATCTCGGGGAAATGACCGCCGAATTCTACGGGAATTGAATGTTAACGTATGACCCAACATAACCATGAGTTTCAAGAACCTGATGACGCTTCTGCAGTGCAGGGTTTCCCCCATCTGCGTGCACCTCTGACTATGTTTTCGAGACGGGACTTCCTAGTCAGCACTGCCTTGACCTCGGCGCTAGCGCTGATAGGCGCAGTGAGCTGGGCTGAGAAACCCCAGGAAAAACCGAGGATTGGCTTTATTTATCCGGAATCTGGAACAACTGGTGTTGAAGCCAGATCATTCATGGCCGGTTTTCGCATGTCGTTTGATAAAGAGAACCAGTGCCCTGTAGATGTTTTGACAAAATCTTACAAAGACAACACTGATGAAATGACCGGGGCAGTCGATGAATGGACCAAGGAAGGGAAAATACTTCTAGTTGTCCTGTTTGGAGATGCTGAAGGGACTGCGAAGGCTATAAGAAGTTGTGCCCAAGCCAAATCCCTTCTGTTTGTTACCAATCGTTCCGTGAGATTGGTGTCGGGTGAAGTTTGTGGGCCAAACGTTTTTCGTGTTAGTCCCAACAATTACGTTTTGTCTGAACCTCTTGCTCCGTGGGCCATCCAAAACGTCGGGACCAAAGTTTTCGTGACAGGGACTAATGATGTTGACTGTAACGAGCAGTGTGATTTTTTTGCTTTTGGTTTTGAGAGAAGCGGTGGCGGTTTTGCCGACAGACTCATGTGCGATGGGGCTGTAGAGTCTGTAAATTCCATTATATCCGCCATCAAGAATTCGGAAGCTGATTTTGTTTTCGCTTGCTTTGGCGATGAGAACGCCGGGAATTTTTTAAAAGCGTTCCATTTCCAGGATCCTAAATCCAGAAAAAAAATCATTGGGCCAGGTAGTCTGACGTCTCTGGTGGTAAAAGAGAAATTTGGCTCAGATGTAATTATGAACATACCGACATTAACAACTGTAATAAACCCTGATTCCATAATTTCTAAGGCGGGCGGGGCCTCAGGGACAGGTCCATTTTCCGTAGATCGAATTTCTGAAGGTTACAATCTTGGTCAGGTTGTAAAAATGCTCGCCAAGAGCAATTTGCTAGCGTCTGAAGATTTTGGCGCTGTTTCAAAAGCTATTTTGACATCCAAGTATGATGGTCTGAATGGAGCGTTCACGTTTGACAAGAATCAAGACATTGTAAGTGACTCCTGGGTGACGAAGTGGGAGATTAGCTCAGGCGGCGGACCTTCCCAGAAAATTTTGGCTGCTTTGGGCGCTTCAGCGTCTTTGGACTTTGGATGTGGTAAGGTTGGTTTTCCAAACCGCCACGAAGCAGAGTCTATGGATGACGAGGCTGTTTGGGAGGAAAACTCGCGATAGGCCAGTTGGGGTAGCTGTTCAAGTTGATGGAAACTTCTCGGTCTACAGCCTATAAAGGTCATTAAGTCCCTTGACAGATTAGTACTAGGGATTAGTTAATCGCAGCAACATGCTGCTTATTATAATTAATTAACATCAAAAATCGTTTTAGGGATTGACATTTGTATGGCACTTTTGATATGGTGACTTCGAAGAAAATTGCAAATTGTTTTATCTATCTCTCGGAGGGGGTTCAGGGATGTTCCGAGGGATTTTTCGGAAGGAGTTGTTGCATGAAAGCGAGAATGTTTATTGGCGCTCTTGCGTTGGTGTTGGTTGTGGTCGCTTTTGGACCAGTTTCTGCCGGAGGTCCGGTATGTAAAGTGCCGCCTATGTGTGGACCACCACCCATGTGTGCGCCACCTGCTTGTGGACCTCAACCATATTGTTGTCCACCTCCGTGTCCCCCTCCGTGTTGTGGCCCTAATCCCATTGGAAGGGTATTCTCGGGAGCATTCAGGTTGGTAACGGGTGTTGTAGCGCTGCCTTTCAGAGTAGTTGATCGTATGATCGACGCGCTGGATTGCAACCCTTGCGGGCCGAAGCCCATGTGCTGTCCTCCCCCGTCATGTTGTCCTCCGCCATGTCCACCGCCTGTGTGTGGACCAGTGAAGTGTTGTCCACCGCCTGCATGTGGGCCTGCAGCGTGTTGCCCGCCGCCTTGTTATGGTATGGCTCCAGGAATGGGGCCTGCGTACGGCCGAGGTCACAGAAGAATGATGTCTCCCATGAGCAAGAAAATGAACTCATCTGTGCCATCGACTCTTATGGCTTCCCCAAACGCTGGTATTTTCCGAAACTTCTGGTAAACCGAATATGTAAACAAAAGAAGGGACTGTTTAAGTCCCTTTTTCTGTTTCAATAACAAATCAATTCCAGCGCCTAATCCTAAAGATTTTATCCTTAGCTATATTTAATTCCTTCATCTTTTCTTCATTGCCAATTCCATGTGATGCGTCGGGATGGTAACGGCGCGCGAGTCGTTTCCACGCCTGAAGTGTTTCTTCACGCGTCGAAGTTGAAGGAATTTCCAACAGAGCAAAAAGTTTTTTAAGAGAATATTCGAAAGGATTTATGGAAGAGCCTTTTAATCTCTCTTCGAATCCGGGTGGCATACGGAACTCGGAAGAATTTGGACCTCTTCGCCTCTTCCATTTAATGGTAGCGCAAGCTGACGCGAATGCTCGTGTAAGTCTCAGTCTAGTTTGATATTCAGCCTTGGTCAGAGGCGTTATTCTTCTGACAATCTCAAACAGTTCCTCTAGCTGAACTGGACCAAGCGTCAAAAGATTTAAAGGATTTGGTTCCCTAGGACCTAAAACGTAAGAGAGTTTCCTGACGAAGGCCGTCATCTCCGGGCTTTCACACGTAGAATGTTCGTAGCACATCCCGTCGGGGAATTCGGGAGATTCCTCACATTGAAAATATCCATCGTTTCCCGAGTCTCTCCAAATCATTCCCAAACAACGTCCCCTGTCTATTTTAACAACCCATACCCCATGTTCATTGCTGCTTGAAAACGCTATGTCCCCAAATTCTCTTTCAATGTATCTGAGCGCCCGGTTGAATCGGTAATCCGAGAGGTTAAACATGCTGGAAATCACCGATTTAGGCGCGCCCGGGTTATCTTTGATAAATTGCAGAATTTTTGAATTGATTATATCCATGAAAGAAAACTCTTTTGATAATCATAATACAACAGTCCGGGAGTGCAAAAGAAAAAAGCCCGACCGGTGAAGTCGAGCTGGGAGGGAAGAGACTTAAGGACCCGGTCGAGCGATAACTTAATGTTTTTCCTTAAGTCTTGTGAGAAATTCGTTCTAGTCAGGCTCCCTCCGTCACCTGACTATGCAATTCATTGCAGATGTTTAGAAGACGAAACCCATTTCGAGAAAGCCACCGTCCATTGCGGTATCGATCATCTTCACGTCACTGTAGGTTTT
>JBMFSZ010000236.1:0-5961 GCA_049967315.1 Desulfomonilaceae bacterium | reverse complement strand
CACGCTGCCGGCCCTGATGGCTCGATTCCTCAATGAGAAAGGAAAGCCAAATCACTTTTCCGTGATCAATTTTGGAGAAAATGGTTTCAATTCGCTACTCGAAGCGAAATATCTTGAAAAGACCTTCATTGAGCGACGTGAAACCCCGGACTTAATTATTTTCTATGATGGAGCCAATGACTGTTTCCAGTACGTTGAACACAGGCAACCTAACGGGCATATCGGTTATAGAAGGCTGAAAGCCTTTATAGAAAGCTACCGGTCAGGCTGGTTAGGCATCCTCAAACCGATCAACGCCGCAATTTACGCCTCATATACCAACGAGTTCATCGACAGGATCCGCATGCTGCGAGATCCTGTCAAGCCCGATAGCCCAACTCTCCAGAAAATGGTGGATCTTTGCGTCGCGGGATACGACCGTATAGCCAAGCTAGCTCATTGTTATAACACTGATTTTCTCTTGATCTGGCAACCGATGCTGTGGGTGGAAGATTGTCAGGTAGATCGAACAGTACTAAAGGGCGAGCGAAACACATTTTTGGACATAGCGAAATTTCCGGCAATGAAAGACAGCGTGAACATTATCTACGATAAGCTTGAGTCCACACTGTCGACTAAACCATATTTTCTGAGTCTTCGGAATGCCCTCTGTACCAGAAAAAGAGTGTCTTTCTATCCTGATGGGATCCATCTGAACAACCACGGCAATGAAGTCATGGCAAAAGTTATAGGCGAATTGCTGATTAAAAAGTTTCCAGCCCGGATTTGCCCACAAAAAACTCCAAACCCGCTTTAGGCTGTGATCGAGTAAAGTCTACTTAAATTTAACAGGTCTCTCCAATTGGCCTATCGTGTCAAGAATATTTTCAGCGGCGCCATGTCAGAATCCTGGCGAACTACCCGTAAAATAACGGGTCAGCCTGAGTGGGCCTTCTAAAGACATTTTCTCTGCTGCACACAGCGAACGCTGCGCCGATCTGAAGGCCACCCCAACAGAGTGCATCCTTGCGCTATCCAGAGTAGGGGATATTTATCTTATGGACAAAGCGGAAATAAATCATACTAACGGCTGTTATGTGAATCGTCATGGTAACATACTGAAACATTTGAACTAGTTCGAGCTAGAAAACCAGTTAAAACAATGCAGACATCCCTAAATTAAACGGGGGTCCAATTTTTTCTCAAATTTTTAGCCGAAATGTGTTGACTCATCTGCACCGTGTGATAAAAAATATGCAATTCAATCTCGCGTAAGATTAGGATTAAGAATTAGGTTTTTTTAAGGGTTCTTCTATCTTTTGATTCAGAGCCAAGTGGCTAGGTGTTTCTTTTAATTGACTTGTATATGCAATATGTTATATAGAAACCTTAATAAGATGGATTAGGTCATAAGGAAATCCTGATGATCTTTAAATTGAATTTATGCGGCATTGCTAAACTTAGCCTCATAGTTCTAGTAAGTTTCATTCTGACTGGATGTATAGGTCTAATTCCATCTCCTTTCCGACCTTCGCCTGGACCTCAAAGAACGCCCGCTTTCAGCGACTTGTCTGAAGCTTTTGATATAGTTTGCAGAAATTACAAAATTGGACCGCAAGATGATCTGGCAATACTGTATTCAGCAGAATGGAATATTCCACTCGGAACCTATAAACTGGATACTCTTGATAAATTACAGATAAAATTCATTCTTGACCCTCAACTCAATGAAGACGTTATGGTTAGACCTGATGGCATGATTACCCTGCAGGCCATTGGTGATATTCGGGCTGTAGGCTTGACCCCTGAGGAGCTCGCCCACCAAATTCAGGAAAAATTTGTAAAAACCGGTATATTTAGCAAGGATGAGACTAGAGGCGAACTCAAGAATTATCAGATGGTTACGGTCAAGGTTGACCAGTTCTACGAGAAAATTACCAAGTTGATGCAATCGTTAATGAATATCACCACGGGCAGCCAGTCCACCATTACCGTTAAGCCTGACGGCACAGTGGATCTTCCTTTGTTAAAAGATAGGGTTATCTGCGCTGGCCATACCATCGGGGAAGTGGAAAATACGGCGAACCGGCTGTACCGGGATGGGCCTCTAAAACACGTTGTCGTATCCATGTCGGTAAAAGCCGCCAAATCCCGCAAGGTATATATTCTGGGCCAGGTCAAAAGTCCTGGCGGTTATGATATTGCCCAGCCGATTACCGCTCTGCAGGCTCTTGCACTGGCCGGAGGAGAAATAACAAACAATGCGGACCTTACCAGTGTAATACTTATTTCAAGAGACATATCCGGCAAACCCATGGGTAGGCGACTTGATCTCAAGAAGATCCTCGATGCGGGTGACATGAGTTCAGCCATCATGGTTAAGCCCTATGACGTGCTTTACGTGCCGAGGACTTACATATCCGATGTAAATGTCTTTATGGGTCAATATGTGAGCGTAGTTTCAGGAATTCTTGCCTTTGCCAACCAATTGACTGGTGGAACATACACATATCCTATTCAATTCCCCACACCTCAGTAGAAATATTAGTTTTTCCAGCCCCCTCGCTATCGGTCACATACAGGTGTAAATGGCAAAAAACCTTATAGACAGCGAGGGGCTCCACACTAAGTGATCCCGCCATCGTCTGGCCTTCATAATGTGCAGCCAGTATCATGTCTTGGTATTGGCTACCTGTTAAAAATATAGATGTTAGCTGAGTGCCGGATCTTAAGTTCTTTTACAGTGGGATGTTCAATAAATTTGATCTCTGGGTCAATTATGGTTGGGAAGAAATATGATTTAGAGGATAGAGTAGGCCGAAGAATTGCCCACCTTCACGAACGGGATTGATGACTAGACATTTTTTCAATGATAATAATAAACGACCTCGCCAAAAACTCCGCCCCAATTGGCGTCGAGTCTTCCGTTACCCGGTGACAGATCTGAGGTGCTAATCGTAGTCCACCTGTAGCCTCCCTGGATAGATCCTGACCCCAAAATCGTGTCAGCCCATTTCAAGCCACCCGAAAATTCGAAATCAGAAAGTGAAGTCCCATATATCGGCCAGTGTGCCCACGCCTCAACCATCGCTGATGTTCCGAGCCAGTTCCAAACAGGATTATAGATCACGTGGCAACCGATGGTGCCGCTCTGAGGGCCCTGAATTTTCAGGGGGCTCTGCGGTTGATGCAGGTTATAGGCTAAGTTGATAGAATTAAAAATTGTGACATCAGGCCCATAAAAACTGTGATCGTAATTGAATCCGACTCTAGATCTGTTTCCCAGAAATACGTCAACATCTCCACCAACTCGGATACCGTAATAAGTCAAATTGGTATATCTGTCATTCTCGTTAGGAATGGTTTCCCGGCCAGCAAATTCTCGTTGCTCCAAATAACCTCGCACCGAGAATCTACTAAGCTGAAGCCTGGCCATGAGATCCAGAAAAAATGAGTTCGTTCCTGAAAATGTGAAACCATAAGACGGAGCGAGGTCACTCGGGTTACTAACATTGTCACCTGCAACAGTCCCATTTCTTAATGACACGAGCGTCGGGATCAGTTTTGCTTCTCCCCTCAGACGAGGGAATACCGCGACAGGAGACAAGGGATTATCGAAAGGCCAGGATTCCTGCGCATCCGCAACACTGCCGAACTGACTAAACAAAACTATAGCTATTACAGCCAGTATCGAGAATCTTAGCGATTCCTTCTTCCACCCACATTTTGGATCACGCATTGGCATTTTAAGGTTTCCGGAGACATCTCTAGGCTTCTTCGAACGCACACAAGAATAAACTTTCCGCACTGTTTTTTCAAGAAAAAGGTTCTCTTGAAACGCATGCAATCTTACCGTGCGTTACGATTCAGTAACTTGGCAGTCATCTATTTGTAACCATTTTTCCGGGATTCCATTACGATCTTATACATTTCATTAAGTTCCACAAACCGCTCATTGGCAAACTTCACAAAATCTTGCGGCAAATCTTTTCCTGAAAGTGAGTCCGGGTGATACTTTTTTGCCAGCTCATGGAACTTTTTCCTTATCTCTTCGTCAGTGTCAGTCGGCAAGCTGCCAATAACTTCATAAGCCTTTTTGCTCTGTTCACTGAGCATGCCATGATTTACCAATTCATCCTGAAAAGCTGAAACAGCCCCGTGTCTGAGCAGCAGTTTTTCACAATCCTTGAATCTCAACTCGCGGGCCCTGTCCAAAGCACGCGAGCCCGCTTTATCCACTGCATTTACATTGGCCCCCGATTTGATGAGCATTTCAACAATTTCATACGCGTTTTTGTTAACAGGATTTATTGCCAGGGATAGAGCCGTACGGCCATCTCTATCTATAAAATGGACATCAGCCCTCTTTTCAAGCAGGTATCCAACAATGTCGATGAACCCGGCTTCCGCAGCCTTCATTAATGCGGTTTTCCCGCTAATTTTGCTCCTGACGTCCAGGTGTGCGCCATGTTCAACCAGCATCCTGGTAATTTTAGCGTTACCTATCTCGGCCGATCTTATAAGAGCACTTTTTCCGCTTCCACCTTTCCCAACCAGGTTTACATCCGCCCCGCTGGCCAAAAGGAATTCTACGACTTCAGGGTGGTTTTTTTTGACAGCAAGCATTAATCCAGTACGACCACCCCTGCGAGACCTCAGATTTACATCTATACCTCTTTGAATCAAATTTTTGATTCTCTCAAGATCCCCACTTCGACAGGCGTTAACAAAATTGTCCGGGTTTTTCCGCCGTGATTTACGATTTCGCCACCATCGATAAACTGAAAACAATCCCCTGACAACCCTGGATCGCTTCTGTAATCTTAAAATATCGCTCTCAGTTTTTAATTTTCGAAAACCGTGGAACAGGCCCTTTATTTTTACCCACAAGTATAAAAATCCAACAAACAAGACGAAGGCTAAGCCGAGATATAGGAAGAGACCCTGTTCCATTGAAGCTATGCCGCCGCTAATTCGAATGATTGGAGACCGTTCAACGGGCGCCTCCCCACGCAGGTTGGCGGGTTCGACGGAATGGTTTCGGCGCAGGCGGCGGACCGCAGCGTTTTTTTAGTTCCTGGTCGATGGCCGTGATCGAGTCTTCGGCTTCCCGTAATTCCACTCTTTCCTCGGGTGACAGCTCAGACAGCAAGCTTTGCCTACGTCTGGAAAGCGAGTGGTATTTCCTGGAAACCTGGATATATTTTTTCCTGAGATCATCACAACTGAGGTTCGCGAACTTCGTGTCCTGAGTTTTTACCGGGCCTATTGCAGGACCTGCCGGTCCCGGAGCTTTCGGACAGTTGACGAGCTGGGCCTCACCAATCCTCATATGTCTAAGTGTTTCGTCGATTTGACCGTTCAGAACTGTGATAAGTTGAAAGTCCCTTTCCTTGTGCGCATTCTTAAGCGCCTCTGTATATTCCTTCAGTCGGACAAAATCCAGATCCAGGCTCTTGACAATTTCAGCGCACTTATCCTGAGCGAGCGCGCTAGCAGCCAGGTACGGCGCCAAAAACAGACAAACAATATTCAAAAGTATGAACCCCAGGTTTTGGTCAAACCTAAATTGCACGCTTGGAATTAATTTTCTTATGTGCGAACCGATTGTTGTCATGTCAGCCGGAATCTATCAGATTGCAGCGATTTTTCCTTCACAGTCTTGTACTCTATCACCATTCAGAAAGTCAAAAGATATCAACGCAGTTCAACATTGGGAAAGCATGCGTTTTCACCTGGTAATTGGAAACAGGAACTGATACGGGCGCATACACTTCCTGAAATTTGACAGAGACTAGCTTCAAACCAGTGGAAATATGGTCTAAACTGGCCTAGTGTTAGCCAAACGCTTGTTCGTCCAAGTGATGTCGGCGGCTTTCGCTCCTATTTGGAAAATTGTCTTGTTCTCTTGTTCAGGACTTTCCCCAAAAATTTAGGTTAATCCCAATGAGAGTTGAGGATTAGGCGTTCCCTTATTCTTTT
>JBMFSZ010000235.1:0-6087 GCA_049967315.1 Desulfomonilaceae bacterium | reverse complement strand
GTTCTCGACGTCGGTTCTTGATAACCTCATCCGGGTCGTTTTTGTCGCATCCAAGTGTTTGATAAGCGTCACTCAGTTCCTTGTCAGAAACAGGAATGTTACCCCGTCGGTACGATCTCCCCTTATGTGCGGTGTCTGATTCCTCCACTCTACGGCAGACATTACATAAACCATTTTGCAGCAGGTTTGGTGAAAATCGCATCCCGCAACTGACACATGGGTAAGTTGAGAGTTTGGGCCCGGGGATACAGTGGTTGGTCCGGCATTTTTCACTAAAACCTCCCGAACTTGGACCTTCGGTGTATGGTCGACTACTTTGCCTGCAAAACCTCTTAGGTTGGGAAACAAACCTGGATGGGTTGTCTCGAAGGGTCAGGAGTAGATCGAATATTTCATCGAGAGATTTAGGGCGCCTGCCACTCAGTAACTGGTCCTCAAACGAGGTCCAGTCTCTGAACAAGAACCATACCATGCCAGCTCTCCCTCTAGATGGATAGATGGGGCGGCCAGGCCCGTTCAGAGCCTGCCGTCTCCATCTGTAAAACTACACGGTGGTAATGACCACTTTTCAGCCGACCGTGATCGGAATCTTTCGCGGAATAGCTTTTTCCATTTTGGGCAATGTAACCTTTAAAACCCCATTAGATATCGCCGCTGCAATCTTGTTGGTGTCAACAGTGTCCGTAATCCTGAAACTACGGAAATAGTTTCCCTGTTTATATTCGTTAAGCAATGGCTCTCCGCTCGCAGTTGCCGCCTGCGGAACCTTTCCCTCAATAGTAAGGATACCCTCCTTGACCTCGATATCCACACCGTCAGGTTTTACACCCGGCATATCCGCGAGAATCAAGAGCTCCTTGTCCGACTCATAGATATCAACAGCGGGAGAAAAATATGCGCCCTCGCGGGTGAATTCCCCTCCTTGGGCTGCCACTTCCTGTTTTTCAGCAACCTGGAGTTCTTTGTCTGCCATTTTGATTCTCCTTTCTTTCCGGTGCGGTTACTCGGTAGTAACAGGAATCTGCTTGGGTTGCGCAGATTTTTCAATCGGAAGAGTAATTGTCAGGATTCCGTCAGTATATCGAGCTTTAACCTCATTGGCTTCAACTTTCCTCGGGAGAGTCAGACTCCTCTGAAAAGTTCCTGAAGCTCTCTCTTTTCTGTGGTAACTGACGCCTTCTCCCAGTTCCTCCGGTTTTCGTTCTCCTTTGATAGTCAATGTGTCTCCTTCAACCTTGATTTCCAGGTCACCCGGGTTTATGCCCGGAATTTCGGCTGTGGCTACATATGAGCCGCCTTCCTTGACAACATTTACCGCCGGGAAAATGTAGGCTGTAGTTAACCAGGGGTCTAAAGGCGCTCTGGTCGTAAGGCTCATTTGCCGAGCCAGATTATCAAGGTCTCTTTGCATCCGTCTAAACTCGGACCACGCAGGGCCTCTCGTCGCGTTCCAATAGAACATTTTGGATACCTCCTTGTGAGAACTCCAATATTGTAACCCGATGAGTTAATTCGAGAAATTGATAATCATCAAGTCCGTAATGTCAAGTGGGGCAAGAAAAAATTTGTTCGAAATTGTTAAAGACTGATCGCGCGTAAGCTTACGAGCGCCATCCAGGAACAAAGCCGCCATATCGATAGCACATATGACTTGCTGGCAAAATGAACTGAGTGAGGCTGAAAACTGGATTAGAAGCAGCACCAGGGGTTAAATGAGATCTATAGCCTTGATCGTCCCCTTGTTCGTTGTGACAAAACCTAACAAATGTGGGGAGCTCAGTGAGGAACAGCCCGGCTGCTCTAGAACAAAACTTCTCTAATCAGATTCGAGTTCCATTTAGCGGTCAGGATCCGTGGGGAATAATCAGTCTACCCTGATAACAGGCGCGGGTTTCCACGTTTCCTTCAGTGCTTCTTTCTTCGGCCAATACAGTCTCATCACAAGATAAAAGGATCTATTCGGGGCTGGTAACCAATTGGATTCCTTTTCCTTGCCAGGGGAGTCCTTCTGAACATAAATCGTCAGGGATCCGTCCGGATTTTTTTCGAGCCCCGGTAGCAAGGCAGAATTTATAAGATAACGTTTTATTGGGTTATCAACCAGTAGTTGAGTTTTTTTGTGATAAATGGTCACAGACCAGAAAGCATTAACAGGAGGATACTGGCCTTTCGGGAAAGTAAGCGTGTATCGATTCTTGGAGGCGTCAAGTTCTATTCCCTTACTGTCCGTGAGGGCAAAAGGATAAAACGCCTCGGCCATGTCATTCCCGTAAAGCCCGGCAAGCCCAGCGGCCGCTCTGAGCAACCAGTCACCATGGTAGAAGGAACGATCGCCAAAGGCCGCTGCCACTCGCCAGCCATTCACCTCCTTGCCTAGTGTAAGGCAGGTCTGTTTGATCTCCGCATAGCCGTCACGAGCGCCCATGCCGATACCCAAGCGATCCTCCAGGGGAAGATTTGAATAATTGTAAGGCTTGCCTGGCTCGATGCCAATTTCCTTGAAGCGATCGCGTAATTCTTTTTCTTCCGGGACAGCAGGACAGAATTGGAGGAGGAAATTGAGGTAACCTACGAAACCCGTGCGAAAGGCATTCCTTTCCTGGAATTTTGGAAAATCAGGGAGGGGCGGGGCAGGCGGAGAGGGCTTTTTGAAAAACTTTGAAAGGGGTAAAACTTTATAGGCGGCCTGGATTTTCCTTACGTTGTCAATATCATCAGGATTGAACAACTGCGTGCGGTAAATAGCCAGCGAAAAATCAGTCTCACTTCGGAAAACCTTGGCTATACCCGGAGGTACGGCGCCCTTCCACTCAGGTCCGGCGACCATATAGCAACCAGCGCCGTTACCAGTGGTGCGGCTTCCGATGTAACCGTAATTGAAAGTGTACATGTCGACGAGTTGGATCGAGCAATAGCGTCCCTTTTCTATCTCGGGGACACATAGAACCATCGGTTCGGACCGCAGGTCCAGTTGCGCCATGGAATAGGGAGTGTCCGCGTTTATTGTTACAATTGTTGTGTCTTGCGGAGAAGCGACAGCGGGAGCGTTCCATATCTAATTGAGCGGCGATTTGTAATGGGACGAGGATTTGTTTATGTTGTGCTGATACATTGCCTTATATGCGGCAATCATCGGGAAAGCGTAAACATAGGCTTCCGTGGCTATGTCACAGTTTTCCCACAATTCAGGGAAGGCATGCGCCTTTAGCGCGCCACCAGAAATCATAACAACAATCAAAAATACTATTATCAGAAAGCTTTTTTTCACGGTTTCATCTCGCTGTAGCTCGCAGCTAATTGGGGACAGGATTATATTACTTGACATATAATGGGCCAGTGCTTTACATAGCCGAAAGTAATATTTTTTGATGGGGCGTAAATACTATTTCAAGGGAGGAGCGGACATGAATAAGGCAGAATTTGTAGATAAAATTGCAGAGAAGGGTAAAATAACCAAAAAACTGGCTTCAGAATCGATAGAACTGGTTTTCTCATCCATTGCCGAGGTGCTCGTGGCCGGCGATGAAATAACTATCCCGGCATTTGGCAAGTTCTCTGTTGCTGTTAGACAGGCTCGAACAGGCTTGAATCCTCAGACTAAGGAAAAGATCAATATACCTGAAACAAAAGTCCCAAAGTTTACGTCAGCCAAGGCTTTAAAAGAAGCGGTAAAGTAATACGATTCAGCGGGATCTTTCAATCAATAGCCGTCAATTTTTGATAGGCTATTTTTTTGTCCTACTGTATTTCAGACAGATGCAATTTTTCGAATCTGTTAACATAAATCAGGGAGAATTAGAGAGAAAAATCCTTTCCTGGCAATCCCTTCGGATTTTTATATCTTTTCTCCTCTAATATCTTTTGATGTAGCTCCTGGAAGGTCGAGGCGGGTTTTACACTGACCCTGTCCTCTCTTACCTCAAGGACTACAGCGCCGGTTGGGCATACCGTCGCACACACACCACAACCTATACACCAATCGCTACCAATTACAGGTAACCCGTCCTCCATTTGCACGGCTTCAACAGGGCAAATTGTTGCGCATTCACCACAACCGGAGCAACTCTCCTGATCGGTTACCCGAATGAAGTATGTAGCCATGATGAGGTCTCTAGGGATTTTTCTCCTCCGAATATTGCCAACATTCCAGCACGCGCAACCGCAACAGTTACAGTTGTGTTTAATTTGACCTTCACAATTGTCCACGAAGTGAACCAATCCAGCCTCTTCTGTTAAACGGATCACGTCAAGGGCTTCTTCTGCGGTCAGTTCCCGGGCCAAACCTCTATCGATAACAAAATCGGCCAAGTCATCGAATTTGATGCAGACTTCAGTGGGGTGATCACATCCTTTGCCTACCATGCGGTAGGAAACCCGGCATGGGCAATGAGCTACAGCGATCCGCCTGGCATTAGTGATGATCTGTTCAAGAAACTGCACTGGTAAAACTGCCTGTAAGTCCGGTTTGATTGCCTTTCCCACCGGGACATAGCGATAATGCTTGCTCTGGCTTCCGTAGGCCTCTGACGTGACTTCCCTGTTAAAATACTTCGCCACCAGCAGAGCCATCTTACGAGCGTGTGGAGTATCTTCGCCTTTCCAGAAAAATGTCTGAGGAAATCCGAACCCGACTTGCAGCAGGGCGTAGCCTATTTCCCCTTTTGATGTTGGTCCCGCATACAGAAGCCCTCTTTCGGCGAGGCTTTCTAATACGGATTCCAGTTCCTCGCCAAACATCTGGACCCTAGCCCCTATGTCTGAAGAGCAGACAGTGGAAAAAGGGATAACACCGGTAGGCAGCGCCAGGGCTATTTCCGCTTCGGTCGGGGTGAGATTCTCTTTGAGTATTTCAATGAGGGTCTCTCTAACAGGGTATCCCATGCCAACATTGTTCAGATGATCCGCCAACCTTTTATAAATATCCTGCTCTTGCATAGGTCTCCCCATTGAACCTCATCAAGGTTCAGGAAAATAGGGCGAACGTTGTAGATCCGAAAAATCAGTGATGGAGCCGACCGGCTCCTGGAAAGAGACTATCACTTAAACTGTACATCTTCCGGTTTCTCGGACTCATGATTCGAATATCGCAATATCAAAACAACCATCAACACGGCTCCAAGCCCAAAGGCTATAATTTCCCATGTTTCCATGACTGTCACACCTGACGTTGAATTTTAGTGATGTCCGTAAATAATATCTGTTTAGATATTAGCAAAAATTGCATCGCTTGGCCATCCTGTCCAGAAGTTACTACTGAGCCAAATGCCGTCATTTGAAAACGGTGGAGTTCTTTTTTTGAAAAAAGCTGCTTGAATTAAACGGAGGCTTCCGGCTACACTAAAATATTACAGAGATGTAAGTTAGATTTTATTTGGCAATTATTGACGACGGAGGTTTACGATGGCTTTAAGAGTCTGCTGCCTGTTCATCGCTCTTCTGTTCTTCGGGTTTTGCGGAGGGCAAAGGGATTGTTATCCTAAAGCAAAGGGAGGAGAACCGATGAAGATCGAAATAAAAAGTTCCGCTTTTCAGGACGGGGGCATGATACCGAAGCTATACACATGCGATGGGCAAGACTTTTCTCCTGCGCTATCGTGGAGCGGTGTCCCGTCTAACGCGAAAAGTTTGGCTCTTATTGTGGATGATCCTGATGCGCCAGTGGGAACCTGGGTCCACTGGGTCGTTTTCAACATTCCTCCAGGCCAAAAGGAACTGGTGGAGAAAATACTCCCCAGCCCGTCTCTGAATGATGGAGCAAGACACGGCAAAAATAGTTGGGGGAAATTGGGCTATGGTGGACCTTGCCCACCCGGTGGGACACATCGATACTACTTTAAGCTTTATGCTTTGGACAGGATGCTTGATTTACAGAGCGGGATCACCAAATCACAGTTGCTCAAAGCCATGGAAGGCCATATTCTTTCGGAGGGTCAACTCATGGGTAAATACAGAAGAATGTGAAATTTATTAACTAAAATCAAATTGTAAGGAGGAATTTAATGAAACAGTCCGTAGGCGCAAAGACTATTCTTTATCCGACACCGGTTCTGATTGTTGGTACTTACGATAAGGCTGGAAAACCGAATG
>JBMFSZ010000234.1:0-6093 GCA_049967315.1 Desulfomonilaceae bacterium | reverse complement strand
AGGGCCCCACCTGCAAAGTTGTCGGTGGCTACAAAAGATACTCGCTTGTTGGTTGTAATGTCAGAGTCGATGATGACCACCGGAATCTTGGCGGATGCTGCGCGTTCGACTACTGGAGCGAGAGCCACGGCATCGGTAGGGGCCAGAACAATGCCCGTCACCTTCTTTACGATGAAGTCCTCGACGATTTGGATCTGTTTCTCACGATCGCCCTCACGTTCAGGCCCCGACCAGAACACCTCCACATTGTAATCTTTGGCGGCCTGTTGCGCACCCTCTAGAACCGAGTTCCAGAATGAGTGGGTAGTTCCTTTGGGTATGACCGCAATTGAGATCGGTCGCACAGCTTGTTCGGATGTGTGCGCTGGTAAAGTGGAGCGCGATTGGGAGGTAGCATGATGTTTATTTTTGAGAAAGAACCCTCCACATACGGCTGCCACTGTGACGCATACGAAAAGCAAAATGAGGACGTTTTTATTCAAAGAGATTCCTCTTGGTTCTCTAAATGACGGCCGAGTTTGAACCCTATTGAACCGTTTTCGGGCTCCGGCTGTCCAGAACTTTCTAATGTCACAATAAGGAGCGCATTCGGAAATTAATACAAGAAAGACTCAATACAAATCCATTGCTAAAGGTTAAGTTACTTGAATTCTTCTCTTAATGCATTATTTTATTTTGATATTCTGGTTTAAGAATTCTCTGAATTGACAAAATGATCGCTGTTTATTGAGTTTTTCCGGGTTTTTTTGTAGAGTATTTTTGGGATGGGTCACGTTAGTGATGATCCGAAAAAATATCAAAATCCCTTGTCACCTATCATTACAGCTTCTGAGTTGTCCTTGGCGAATTTTCCGCATCCTCTGGTGGCAGTCTTATATCGGGTGGCGGTCTAAAAATACGATTTGCGAGGGATATACTTGCGGATCTGACAGGGCGTTATAAATTGTTGACTGAAACCATTGAGCGGGCAGCCATTTGCAGCTTGTCAAGCACTGTGGCAAACGGAATAATTTGTTTACGTCCAACAAATAGGGGGCTTTTGTGAACATAAAAATAAGGAATAATCTCTGGCAAGTCGGTGGCAGAGGTCTAACTGACCCATCGGATGCGGCCATATATCTTGTACGCTTTGATAACAAAGCGGCCCTTGTGGACGCTGGCACGGGACGAGACCATTCGCAACTGAGAGAAAACATTGCCACATGCCTGGAACCAAATGCCCAACTCGAGTACCTCTTACTGACTCACTGTCACTACGATCATACTGGTGGCGCCAATGCTATAAGGGCCGAGTTTGGTTGTCAAATCGTAATGCATGAATCAGATGCGGTGTATATAGAATCAGGGGATAATCGGGTGACAGGAGCATCCTGGTATGGAGCCCATCTGGAACCATTTGCCATAGACATCAAGTTACGAGGCGAGGAAACCATCCTAAGTATCGGTAGCGGAGCTGTAAAGGCTATTTATAGCCCAGGCCACTCTCCTGGCTCAGTCGTTTACACTACAGAAATCGACGGTGAGCTTATTATTTTTGGGCAGGATGCCCACGGTCCCATACATTCGGACCTGCTGTCTGATGAAAAACAGTATCTCGATTCGTTGAGAAAAATCTTGAACATGGATGCCGATGTTCTTCTGGAAGGCCATTTCGGCATCATCGAAACCAAAAAAGAAGTAAGAGAATTTATTGAAAACTGTATCACTCCAGGTCCGGAACCTTGCCGCTGTTAGCAATAAACCCCGTCGTTTTTAATGCCAGCGCTTGGTCTTGTGACCCTTGCTTACAGCGATAATGGATCCTGGCTGCATGGATTGTAAACGTTTATGTGGGATGACGAACAGGTGGTCGGAGTGAGTATAAGAATCAGGAACAATCTTTGGCAAGTGGGAGGGAACGGACTGACTGACGCTTCAGACGCCGCCATTTACCTCGTGAAGTTTGGCGACAAAGCCGCCCTTATTGATGCAGGGACTGGTCGTGGTCATGCGCAACTGCTAACAAACATCGCCGAATGCATCGAACCAAATGTACAGATGGAATACCTGCTACTTACTCACTGTCACTTTGATCATACCGGTGGCGCTCAGGCAGTCAGAAACGAATATGGATGCCAAATAGTCATGCATGAACTGGATGCGACTTATATCGAGTCGGGGGACAGTAAAGTGACCGGGGCCTTGTGGTATGGCGCTACCCTGGAACCGTTTGACATCGATATCAAATTGAAAGGTGATGAAACTACTCTTGATGTTGGTAATGGTAAGGTCACAGCGATTTTTAGTCCAGGTCACTCTCCTGGTTCAGTCGTATACACAACAGAGATTGGCGGTGAGCTTATCCTTTTCGGACAGGACGTTCACGGTCCGCTGCATTCCGAATTGCTTTCTAATGAACAACAATATGTGGACTCTTTGGGAAGACTTGTGGACCTTGACGCCGATGTCCTTCTCGAGGGCCATTTCGGTGTTATAGAAACAAAACACGAGGTTCGAGAATTCATCGAGTATTGGAGATCCCCTATTGGGGTCTCTCATTACGCTATTTTGTACGCTCCTGATGATTGGGACCCGAGACGCTCAGGTGGAGGTCATTCTCATCAACCACCGGATATGAATAATGAGATTTGAAACCCCTCTTTAAAATTGCAGAATTTGTTTGGTACAAGTTATTGAGGTCCTTGTGAAGAGGCGTTCAGCAAATATCGGGAATGGGCGACAGCGGCGGGCTTTGTGTGGCATCTGCCCGGCCGGGTGCTGGGTTAGGGTGACCTATGATAGCGAAGGGAAGATGTGCCAGGTCGAGCCTGATGATGAATCGGACCTGGGCATGATATGCGAGCTTGGGCGACGGTCTCCCCAGATAGTTTATTCGCCGGATCGGTTGAAATATCCACTGCTTCGAATTGGTCCCAAAGGCAACTATGAGTTCGAACGCATATCCTGGGACCAGGCTTTTGACATCATCGTCACCAAACTCAACTCCATGAAAGAAAAGTACGGGCCTGAAACCGCGGCCGTATACACGGGTAGGGGGAGCTTTGAACTCTCTGAGTGCGATGTTTTTCAGCCTAAAGGTGTAGAGGTATCCTCGGCTTCAAGCGTGTTGTTCCCGTTTGGTTCACCCAACACACTTGGCGTAGGTGCGTTGTGTTATGTTTCATTTGCGATGATTGCCCCTCACGTGACCGCAGGTGGAATGATGGTCAATATGTTCTCGGACCTGGAGAACGCTGAACTAATTGTTATATGGGGGGCAAACCCGGCAACTGACTGCCCACCTTTGGATTTTTCCCGTCTTGTAAAAGCTCGTCAGCGGGGAGCCGAGATCGTGGTCATAGATCCGAGGCGCACCGGAACGGCGATTGCCACTGAAGCTGAATGGATTCCCATTAGACCGGGCACGGATGGGGCCCTCGCCCTGGGTATGTGCCAGGTCCTTATCGAAGAGGAACTCTACGATGAGCGCTTTGTACGGGACTGGACGCATGGCTTTGACGACTTTGCACGATACTGTCAACACTTCCGGCCCGAGGTAGTTGAGACTATTACTCAAGTTCCTGCCAAGACAGTCCGTGGATTGGCAAGACGTATAGCCTCGGCTAGAGGGGCTTCCCCTGTTATGTACAGTGGTCTGGAATACAGTGATAGCGGAGTGCAGGCTATTCGAGCCGCTGTTACACTATGGGCCCTGGCGGGTCAGTTGGACGTCCCAGGTGGGCGATGTTTCACGATGAAGGAAAACCAGTTCCCAATGAATCGAGAGGGGCATCAGCCCAACCCGGATGTGAAAAAGGCTCTCGGACGTGATCGTTTTCCAGTGTACAGCGCATACCGTGGTGAATCCCACGCCATTTGTCTTCCAGATGCTGTGTTGAA
Source organism: Desulfomonilaceae bacterium (assembly GCA_049967315.1). GTDB lineage: Bacteria > Desulfobacterota > Desulfomonilia > Desulfomonilales > Desulfomonilaceae > CAJBEZ01. The sequence goes on along the minus strand of JBMFSZ010000234.1, from coordinate 2,214 downwards.
GGGGAAACCATATCCGATCAGATCACTTATCATAGAAGGTGGTTCAATAATTACTGCCTGGCCTCAGCCGAAAATCTGGCGGAGAACCTTGGCGGCGCTAGATTTCCTGGTATGCATAGATCGTTTTTTCACCGCCGACGCTGCGTATGCCGATCTGGTACTGCCTGCGACCACGTATTATGAAATTGAATCCTACATGGTTTATGGCCCTCTCTTCAGAATCCGGGAACGAGTGATTGATCCAGTAGGCGAGGCGCGCCACGGTCTTTTCATTTTTGCGGAACTGGCCAAGCGCCTCGGTTATGGTGACCTCTATCCCCAGTCTGAAGAAGCTTTGCTCAGGCATGCGCTGAAGCCGGCGGGTTTTACCCTGGAACAAATACAAGCGGCTGGTGGCGAGGCGCGAGTTCCTACAGTTATGATGGAGTATAGGAAATGGGAAAAGGGGAAGTTGCGATCAGATGGTCTGCCTGGCTTCGAAACCCCGACAGGAAAATTCGAAATTGCCTCAACTATTCTGGAGGAACACGGGTACGATCCACTTCCAGTTTATACCGAACCGAAAGAAGGGCCCATTACAAGACCTGACCTGATCGAACGGTTCCCGTTAGTGTTCAGTTCCGGTTCAAGGGTCACTACCGATTTTCGTTCCCAGTTTCACAATGTCCCAGATTTGCTCAAAAAGAGACCTGAGCCGACAGTTACCATGAATCCGCGAGATGCGGCAGAGCGTAACATTGTTACCGGTGACCTTGTTGAGGTTGTCAGTCCTAGAGGCCGGGTGTGTTTCAGGGCTTGTGTGACAGACAACATCATGCAGGGAGTGGTTGACACTAGCATGGGTGGAGGCGGTCCTGTAGGTCCTGAAGCATGGCGGGACCGTAATGTCAATGACCTTACCGATCTGGAACGTTACGATCCAATTTCCGGGTTTCCTGTATACAAATCTCTGCTGTGCCAAGTGGTCAAGGTCGATAAAACTGTCGCTGTAGATGCTCACGGTGGAACTGAGGAAGTTCAGTCAGGTACACTGGTCAAAGATTCTTCAAGAATTGGCGATACGCTGAAAAGGATCTATCTGGATCACAACGCTACGACTCCCATTGATCCTGAGGTCGCAAAAACAATGGCGCAAGCCGCAGACTGCTGTTTCGGTAACCCATCAAGTATTCATGCCCACGGCAATGACGCTCGCTTTATTGTTGAATCTGCTCGTCGACAGGTCGCACAGTTACTCAACTGTACGGCACGAAGAATAGTGTTCACAGGCGGGGGTTCCGAATCCGACAACCTGGCGATCAAGGGAGTCGCTTTTGCTCACCGGGAGATGGGAAATCACATTATTACCACCGCAATTGAGCATCCGGCCGTGTTGGTAACGTGCAAGTGGTTGGAGAAGCAGGGTTTCAGAATTACAACGCTTCCAGTGAACCGGGAAGGCTTGGTTGATCCCGATGCTCTCGTAGCGGCTTTGACTGCGGACACGATACTGGTCAGCATTATGGCCGCCAACAACGAGACTGGAGCCATCCAGCCGATAGCAGAGCTGGCGCGCGTTACAAAGGACAAGGGAGTGCTCTTCCATACCGATGCTGTGCAAGCGGTCGGCAAAATTCCTGTTGATGTCACACAGTGGGATGTAGATCTGCTCACTCTGTCGGGACACAAGATCCATGGACCCAAGGGAATAGGAGCGCTATATGTTCGTCAGGGGGTTACGATTGATCCCCTGGTTCATGGAGGCAAACAGGAACACGGATTGCGAGCCGGAACGGAGAATGTGCCGGGGATAGCAGGGCTTGGTAAGGCGGCCGAACTTGCAACTCAGAGGCTTCCCGAAATGGATAGGGTCCGCAGTTTACGGGATCGGTTAGAAGAAGGAATCAGGGAAGTCGTTCCTGGCGCTTACCGCAATGGGTCGGCTAGAGACCGACTTCCAAACACTGCCAACATTACATTACCTGGAATGCGCGGTGAATCAGTCGTGCTCGCCCTGGATCATCTCGGTGTAGCTCTCTCCTCGGGGTCCGCATGCAGAGCTGGAGAACCAGAACCATCGCATGCGTTGCTGGCTATGGGATTGTCCGTGGAGCAAGCGCATTGTGCGCTAAGATTTTCCCTCGGACTGAGCAACACCGAGAAGTGGTCCGAAGGTTTGAGACACTTGAACGCGATCTTTAGGTGCAAGCTGCTTGTTCATGCTGCTACCCTCTG
>JBMFSZ010000233.1:0-6095 GCA_049967315.1 Desulfomonilaceae bacterium | reverse complement strand
GGCTCAGGCTGGCCAGGGTAGTTGTCCACCAGTTCAGTAGCGGCCATTTGTCCACCAGTCGCTCCCTTCTCGAGAAGAATTACCTTGATTCTGGCCCGAGCCGCATACAAACCAGCTGTTAAACCTGCTGGCCCGCCACCCAAAATTATTAAGTCGGCGTACATTTAGCTTACCTTATCAAGCATGTCCTTGATCTTGTTCTTGGGAACTGCCCCGACTATTGTATCTACAACCTTGCCATCTTTAAAAAGCATAAGAGTGGGAATGCCTTTAACTCCGTACCTGGAAGGTGTCTGTTTATTGTCATCGACGTTCAATTTCGCTATTTTTATTTTGTCCTTGTATTCTCCTGCAAGCTCTTCCACAACTGGACCAACCGTCCTACAAGGTCCACACCATGCAGCCCAGAAATCGACCAAGGCTGGAATTTCGGATTTCAGTATCTGCTGGTCAAAGTCTGAATCCGTAACATGTAATAAAGCTCCACCTTCTGCCATGTTTAAACTCCTTTCACGCAGAATTCGAGTCACATCTGCAACTGTCTCGCAAAAACTGTTTTAATCTCAATCTGACTTCTTCAGGAACTTCATCAGAAATACCCTTTGAACAAACAAGAACAGTTGTCTTCAAGCCTTCAAAAATCAAGGAACACGGGCCACATTTATCGAGATGTTCTTCTATTAGAATGCATTCGTTTTCCCCTAGTTCCTTGTCTAAGTAGTCAGAAAGTCGATCACAAAAATCCTTGCACTTTTTCATGGGACAAACCTTATGCGCCTCATAAACTCTCGGGGGCTCCTTTTTCTATATAATAGGACGTAAGTGATTCACGCACAATATTTCTAGCCCTATGTAATCTGGATTTTACCGCAGGGATTGAAGCGCCCACTATAGTAGCGACTTCCTCAAGAGAAAAGCCCTCAACGTCTCTCAAGATAACGACGGACCTGTAAATAACAGGTAACTGATCTATGGCCTGTTCAATCTTTGCTCTACCTTCCCTCGACAGAAGGATTTCCAAAGGTGTGCTAACGAATTCAGTAGAAGGTGTCAAGACGTCGGGCAACTCGCTCATGATCTTGTCATCGTATTCTACGGTTTCTGGCCGTTCCCTTCTCAGATACATCAATGCTGCGTTTGTAGCTATTCTAAACAGCCATGTCGAGAAGGAGGAAGCCCTGTTAAAACCCGGTAGCCCACGATATGCGCTTAAAAAGGTATCCTGCAGAAGATCCTCAGCGATGGAAGCGTCGATTACCATCTTACGCAAGTGCCTGTAAATTTTGCCCTGATATTTGTCAACGAGACGCTCGAAGGCGCTAAAATCACCATCTAGCGTGGCTCTTACAAATTCGAAATCCTCTTCCATTCTCAATCCCGATTACCGATCAAAGTTTATTCTGGGGACAATTTTTCGGAAGTTGATATGTTGTATTAATTCGCCTAATTTGGCAATCATTTTGTGTAATTTTTGGAAAGCCTGTAAATTCGGACAGATTAATCAGGTTCCGAAAAAATATTGAACTATGATACATTAGTTAATAACGGGATCATTTGTACCAAGGATCATTCTATATGGAAGAACAAATCAATAAGGCCGTTAAAATATTAGCGAAAGCCAAAAATGTAGTAGCCTTGACCGGCGCGGGGATGAGCACAGAATCGGGTATCCCTGATTTCCGAAGTCCAGGTGGGCTCTGGACAAAAATTGACCCTGGCGAATTTTCTATCGATCGCTTTTTACAAAATCCTGGGCGTTTTTGGCGGTTGAACCTTCGTCTAAAACAATCAGGAGAATTCGATCTGGCCTCGGCGAAGCCAAATCCTGCCCATTTGGCTCTGGCCCAGATGGAACGGCTTAACATACTCAAATGTCTGATCACTCAAAATATCGACAATCTTCATCAAAGGGCTGGTTCAGTGGAGGTAGTTGAATTCCACGGTAATTTCCTGCGTGCTGTGTGCCTGAAGTGCAAGGCGCTGGAACCTATTGATGATGTTGAAGAAAGGATTATGTCGGGGCAGGAGGAAACACCGCGTTGTCTAAAATGTGGCGGAGTCTTAAAGCCTGACGCAATTTTCTTTGGTGAAGCTATACCATCTCGAGCATTGATGATTTCACAAATTCAGTCCCAAAAATGTGACGTGTTACTTGTTATAGGAACGTCATTACAGGTATTCCCTGCTGCTCAGATTCCGATTGCGGTAAAAATCAAGACGCCCCCAGCTATTGTAATTGAAATTAATCGGGAACCATCTGCCCTGCATCAGCAGGTGAGTGACATGGTATTAATTGGGAGCGCCTCAGAGATAATGACGAAAATGATGGACAAGCTTAAGGCGGAATTATCTTAATGCTACGTTGGGGCCTGCGTCAAAAAAGTAAGGAGGTCTCGAGGAAAAAGCCGTTTCGATTGATATCCAAAGTATCTATGTCACGATTGAACTTTATATGGGCATAACGATATCCGCCACTCACATTCCATGTCCAATATTGGTTTATAGGAATATCGACACCGGCAAGAGTTTCCCAATCCCACGTCTCAAAGTTGTTGTAGTTCCACCAGTTAACTCTTCCTGTGATGTTTGGGCGTAGAGCAATGCCCTGAACAATGGGGTAATATGTTCCATGAATTCCTATAGTTGGGAAAACCTTGTTTGCTTCAGTTCTATAATTGTATGTTGAATTTCCAACTATTACACTGCTGACCTTGGTGTCATAGCCGGCAAACACCAACTCAGCGTTGGCCCCAAATAAAACTTGTGGTGTCATGAAAAAGTCAAAATCGTATCCAAGTCGCCAGTCTTTAACCTGGAGAAAAGAGTCATTGGAAGACTGGTCGTATACGGTGCTTGGTTCCGCCCTAAGCCAAAAAACGTGAACATTATCTAACCGCGTTGACGCAAAAAATTCCCAAGCCAACTTTTCTTTCTTTAGCCCCATATTTTCGCCGATACCAATTTTGGTGCGGTCTGCTTGAATCAAATCTCCTTCTATATTTGTAAACCACATTCGTATTCCGCCATTAGCCCTGATATAGTTGGGAACTTCCCAAGCGTAGGCATAGGGCATAACAAAGCTACAGAGAACCACGATTGCGATTAAAATAACGAGTTTTCTCATTTGATATAAGCCATAACGCCTATTATATTATCCATTACATTAACTAAGGTGGCTAACATATATAGATATAAATGGCTTTTGTCAAGCATAATTGCTACAGCAATAAATAGGGAAAAAAGGATTAGGAAGGTTGCTTAGACAAATGATCAGGAAATCATTCAGAAAATTTCACGGAAACGAGAGTTGATGCCCCGGACCCTCCAGAAGTAACTCCGAAAAGACAATCAGAATTCTCCATGCTTTTTTTATTGTGTGTGATAACTACAAATTGCGTACTTCGCGAGAGCTCTCTCAACATCTGATTAAACCGGTTAACATTGGAGTCGTCAAGAGGGGCGTCCACTTCGTCTAAAAGGCAGAACGATGAAGGTCTGTACAAAAATATAGCGAAAATGAACGCTATGGCTGTAAGAGCCTTTTCACCACCAGAAAGCAAATCCATGTTTTGCAATTTTTTTCCGGGAGGTTTGACCATAATATTAACCCCCTGATCCGGGGTATTTTCAGAGCCGATAAGCTCCAACCAAGCTTCCCCTCCATTAAACAATGACGAGAAAATCTCCCGAAACTTAAGATTTATTTCTTGGAACGTGGTGTGTAGTCGTTGAGCAGTAGTTCTATCAATTTTTTCTATGGTGGAAAAGAGCGATTTTACAGCATCCTTAAGATCGTTTTCCTGTCCGACAAGAAACGAAAGCCTGGTGTTGACTTGTTGACTTTCGCTTATTGCTGCAAGATTTACTTCTCCCAGGGATTCAATTTTAGATCTGATACGCACCAAATCGTTTTCATCAGGAACAACTGAGGGATCCCCTAGTGAAAGGGGATCGACATCGTACCTTTCCAAAGTTTTTTGGATGGAATTTTTAAGGGTTTCCTCCAAACGGGCAATTTCCAGTTCAGTTTGATGAAGCTGGTCTTTAATTGCAGTTGCGGCCCTGCTAATTAATAGCTCTTCTTGTGACAGTCTGACAGAGTCGTTTTGGAGTGAATCAAACAGGTCTTTCGTTTTGGCCCTTTCGGTTTGAAGTTTTCCAAGTATACCACTCAGTTGTTGTTTACAGCTTTCAAAATTCATCTTTTCTTTGGCCAAATGCTCAACTTGCTTGGACAGATATTCAGCTTCCCTGCCAAGGTTACTTATTTGACGTTCACAATTCTTTAAGAAATTTCTTGTAGAATTTGAATCTTTATCAAGGGATTTTTTCCGCTCTTCTATTTTAACAAGATTGATCCTGTTTTCGTTTAAGCTTTGGTTTTCTTTGCGTAAAGTGGCCACAAGTTGCTGGACACGTTCATCAAGACCCGCTTTTCTGTTGTTCAAAGACAGATTTTCTTCTTTCAGAAAAGCAATTTGGGTTGCAAGCTCGGTTTGTTCTTGGGAGAGTTGATCTAGTTCATCCCTGATCCCTTTTTGATCTAGTTCGATTGATCTTGTTACGCTCATCAAACGACTTTTCTCTAATTTTAATCTTTCGATATCCTTAATATTACGTGTTTGATCTATTTTGAGGTCTGTTTTCCGTTGACTCTTTTGCTCGATTACTCGAGATAACTCTTGAAGTTTTGATTCCTTTTCATTGACGGCCTTCTTCAGTTCAGCAATTTCTTTTTCAAGATCTGATGCATTTACAAACAGAGATTCCATTTCAAGTTTCATCGCCAATACATTTTTACCCATGGCTTCAATAGGGCCAACAGACACCAACTGATCTGGAATAATAATTTCTCCATTTAGGGTAACCAGTTTGATATTGTTGCTCCAAGAGCCAAAAGATTCTTTTACCTCTGCCAAATCCTCTACAACATAGACGTCTTTTAGAAGCCTTTTGAATAACTCTTGGAATGCTGGTTTCACAATTACAACATCTGACAACCTTTTGAGATGTTCAAAACGATCATCAACTGGTTGTTGACCGTTATTCGGAAGACCGTCTAAGGAAACAAAAGTAACTCTGGATACTCCTTCCTCCTGTTGAATTTTTTGAGCTAATTCAAGCGCCCTGGGAAAATCCTTCACTATTATAGCGCCCAGTTGAGTGTCCAAAACAGAGGTTAGGGCCAGATAATATTCTGGGGAACATTGCACTATTTCAGCGATGGGTTCCAAAACTTCCAAATTTTTTAAAGGAGAAAAATTTTTCATTACAAACTGTGTTCCCGAACCATAACAAGAATAATTTCCAATTTCCTCTCTAAGAGTTTCAAGTCTTGTCCGGACAGAAATAAATGCTTCCTCTGTGGTTCTCAATTTTTCGAGTTGTATTTTTAATTCTGAACCGATTAAGGATTGATTTTTTCTATGAGACTCCATTTCAAATTCTATCTTGGCTAGTAAATCAGCTATTTTCAGATTGTTATCCTCGATCAAGTCTATCTGCTTCACGAGCTTTTTTAGGGCCTCAGATTGCGCTACAGAGTCAATCTCTAATTTACTCAGACGGATTTTGAATTCCTTTTGCCTTTTAAGATTTTGTTCTATCCTATTGTTCGAATGGGAAATTTTTTGCAGGGATGCAAAGAGATCCTGTTTAATCTGGTCCAGGCATTTGGTTTGTGCTTTGGTTTCCTTTTCCAAATCGACTATTAACGCTTGGGATCTACTTATTTGATCCACTAACTGAGATTCATTAACGCTAAATTCAGCACGTCTTATCTCCCTCTCTTTAAGCTTGGTTTCCGCTGCCAACTTACTTTGCAATAATGAATCAAGATCCTTTTTCACGGCCTGCTGACGTTCCAGCGCCTCAATTTGTCGGGCTGTGCAATTGGTCAAATCAGATTCCGCCGACTTGAATTCCACTTCTCTAGAATGTAATTCCTCGACTAGATTGCTAAAGGAAATTTGAACATCAGAGAGCCTCAGGCGGACAGATTCTAAAGAAGCCGAGATCATTGTTAGTCTGGTCGTTTTCTCAGCAAGTTCGTCATGTAATTTTATGTTTTTATCCTTTAGCTTGTCTAATTTCCT
>JBMFSZ010000232.1:0-6097 GCA_049967315.1 Desulfomonilaceae bacterium | reverse complement strand
CTTTGCTTCCCGTATGAACATTTATGAGGTTCATCTTGGGTCTTGGATGCGAATAACTGAAGAAACATCTAGATGGGCGAGCTATCGGGAAATTGCTCAACCGTTGGCAGACCATATGAAAAAATTCGGGTTTACTCATGTTGAGTTGATGCCAATCATGGAACATCCATTTGACGCTTCCTGGGGTTATCAAGTAACAGGATACTATGCGCCTACCAGCAGATTTGGGAGTCCAGACGACTTCAAATTTTTTGTTGACACACTTCATCGTAACAATATTGGAGTTATTCTTGATTGGGTGCCAGCTCATTTTCCTAAGGACGATTATAGCTTAAGACTGTTTGATGGATCAGCGCTCTATGAACACGACGATCCTAGAAAAGGGGAGCACAAGGATTGGGGTACTCTCATTTTTAATTACGGCAGAAACGAAGTCCGCAATTTTCTGGTTAGCAATGCTCTCTTTTGGCTTGATAAATATCATGTCGATGGTTTACGCGTAGACGCTGTAGCTTCAATGCTTTACCTAGATTACAGCAGATCCGAAGGTGAATGGATTCCGAATGAGTATGGAGGCAACGAAAACCTACAAGCAATTGAATTTATCAAGGAATTTAATTCAATGGTTTACGCTAGATTCCCCGGGTGCTTTACCATTGCGGAAGAATCAACCGCCTGGCCTGGGGTAACCACTCCAACTTATCTGGGTGGTTTAGGATTTGGCTTCAAGTGGGACATGGGGTGGATGCATGACACGCTTAAATATTTTTCCAAAGATCCTGTTCATCGAAGTTTTCATCATAATGACCTAACTTTTTCGATGATGTATGCGTACAGTGAAAATTTCGTACTACCTCTATCCCATGACGAAGTTGTCTATGGAAAAGGATCCCTTTTGCGTAAAATGCCCGGGGATGATTGGCAAAAGTTTGCCAATCTTCGTTTGTTGTTAACTTATATGTATACTCATCCGGGAAAGAAATTACTTATGGCAGGATCTGAACTAGGAACATGGAACGAATGGAATCATGAATCGAGTCTGGAAAAATATTTATTGGATTATGATTCCCACGCTCAGTTTTCCCGTTTCTTCCAGGATCTTGGGGAACTTTACACAAATAACGACGCTTTATGGGAGTGGGATTGCAAACCAGAGGGGTTTTCCTGGATAGACTGTAATGACAATACGAACAGCGTTTTGTCATATATCCGGAGGCGCCATAACAAGTATTTGATTTGTTTGCTTAACTTTACACCAATCGTAAGACATGCTTATCGCGTCGGAGTACCTGAAAACACGTCATATAAAGAGATACTTAATTCTGATTCACAATATTATGGTGGAAGCAATGTTGGCAATGCCGGGATAATTTTTGCCCAGCAAGGACGCCATCACGGATATGAGCAATTCCTTGAGTTAACACTGCCACCATTGGGTGGTTTAATACTAGCTAAAGCTGGCGATTAGCAAAATGTGCAGTATCCGATCGTTAACCTGCTATTTCTAATTTTTTCAAAGCTAAAAACTGCTAATTCAATCCTAGATTTTTACTGAAATACCTTAGTGAAAGTCTATTATTTTCAGGTTTCCATCATCTCTTCGTCAAGCTCTTTTTCAAGATAACCAAGCACATAGTCTTTTACGGCTTCTTCGAAGGGGTAGAAACTTTCAGCATACCCAGCCTGTCTTAGTTTGTCAGTTTTTGCGCAAGTATAATACTGATAACGTTTCTTCAAACCTGGTGGCATATCGATATATTCAATATGAACAGGAATTTCAAGGGCTGAAAAAACGCTTGTAGCGAGCTTTTTAAAAGTGTTGGCATGTCCGGTGCCAACATTGAACAGACCATTAGCCTCTGGCCTTTGCAGAAAAAACAGGGTTACTTTTACGGCATCCTTGACGTATATAAAGTCACGGCGTTGTTCACCGTCCAAATAATCAGGTCTGTACGATTTAAAAAGTCTAATAACCCCTGTTTTTTTAGCCTGGATGTAGGCTCTGATGGCCACACTTCTCATGTCGCCTTTGTGGTATTCATTCGGTCCAAAGACGTTAAAATATTTCAGCCCCACAGATCTTTCCAAAAACCCTGTTTTATGGGCCCAACAATCAAAAAGATGTTTTGAATATCCATACATATTTAGAGGGGAAAGGTATGGACCCGGATCGGGCTCATCAGAATAGCCTTGTGAGCCATCTCCATAGGTGGCCGCGCTGGAAGCGTAAATGAAACGAAGTCCGGGTTTATCTTTACACAGTAAGGCAAGTCTCCGAGAGTATTCATAATTATTCTGAATCAAATAGTCAGCATTTTTCTCGGTTGTTGAACTGCATGCCCCCAAGTGAAAAATAGCTTTTACTTGTTTGCCAAATAGGTCTTTTTCAGCCTTTGTAATGAAATTGTCTTTTGTTTCAAAGTCCAGGAATTTAATATTTATCAGGTTTCTCCACTTCTCTCCAGTATCAAGGTGATCCACAATCAATATGTTATCTTCGCCTAGTTTATTTAGCCCCCTAACCAGGTTACTCCCTATGAAGCCTGCTCCTCCTGTTACTATTATCATGACAGTGTGTTGATCCCCATTGGTTTGGTTTTATCCATCTTACTGAACTAGGTACATTGCCCACATTAACTTATTTAACGCAGATGGTTAAAAATCGCAATCATTTGTAAAACTTCCAAACAATTCAATCACTTGTAAAAAACCTATCTCAATTGAATAACTGGACAAATTATATTTTTTTATGATAAAAGGAAACCATCATCCCCTTAAACGATTTTTCGATCATTTAGGGAGTAACGAAGAATGAAGAAGATACTTGTAGTGGTCGCTCTTACGGTTTCCTTGGGCCTTCTGGCTGGACTGACCCCTCAGCCGGCGGCAGCATTTTTTGACGGATTAGGATTGCCATTCTTTGGTCATGGCGCTAAATCCTGTTCTGCTCCAGTGTGCGCTCCGGTATGTGGCTATTATTACTGCGCGCCAGCTTATGCCTGCAAGGCCGTAAAGATGAAAAAGGCGAAAGCCCAGAGCAAGGCTCCGGCCAAAGCAAAAAAAGTTTAGAAAGAAAAAAAGGGGAAAAAATAGCTGTAAATTTTTTTACAGGTCGGGATTATTCTTGGATGTGAGATTTGAGGCTTTGACAGCGGACTTTTGTTCAGGGGATGACGTAGTTTTTTCAGCTGTTAATGGCTTCAAATCTCAACTCAAAATGTAATTTGTGGAATTGCATATTGCCCTGATTCTGTCTATCACGATCCTTCCTGAGTTCTTTATATCAAGATATCTTAATCATTACGAAAGCTCTATTAGTCTATTGCCAACAAAAGTTTCACAAACTCTAAATGCTTAGGTTTCGAGCTATATTGCTGACTTGCAATTTGCATATCTCAAAAATCAAGTTTAGCGCGAGGTAACCTTGAATTTTTTTCAAAAAATTAAAAAGAATTTTAATAACCAGCAATTGCAATCTAAACCACCGGCAATAAGGGATGATGACCGAATATTTTTGGCGTGGCACCGCACGCATATGGCCAATGAAAGGACTTTTTTATCCTGGTCCAGGACTAGTATTTCCCTTTTAGCCTTTGGCTTTGTCATCGAAAAATTCGATATATTCTTGCGGCATTTACTTGCTTTTGAAGAAGGGATAGAAGCTCACAAACATGAAAGTGGCGCTGTATATTTGAGTCTTTTCTGTTTCTTGTTAGCGGGATTCATGATCATTGTCTCCGGCGTACGTTTTATACAAGCTAGAAGACATATTGACAGAGGCGAGGCTGTGTTTTCAGCCTTTCCCGACCTGCTTGTAGTAGTTTCCGTAGCTGTAACAATTGGACTTGCACTGATGTTGGGGTTACAACGTTATATTTGGTGATCGCAAACCCTTCAATACTGAAATTTAGCCTGAGCCCAAAACCCGGATTCTTTATTTAAAGGAAAAGAACAGCGTCCTGGTCAGTTAATGGTTACTCTTCCCCAATATTGTTCATCTGTCGATTCCATTTTTTCCAGTAATTTCTTTCACATCTGTTGATACAATCTGCTGCGAGTTGCCAGATTCCAGGCTCATCATCGTCAAACTGTTCGTGGCAGTCTTGTATACATAAATCCCGCTGCTGTTCAATATCCTCAAATGAGTTCGCAAAGGAAGGTAAAAAAACCAGACTGATTACGAGAACGGGGGCTAAAACAGATGTCACAAATCTAAGCTTGCTGAATTTTCCCATCGATTACCTCCTGGATCGATACACTTTAGAATTTGTGTATTCATTTTTAAATTCAATTCAAGCGAAATCTTGGGAACATTGGCACAAAGTACCTGAACATTTTAAGACAATATCGTTTACGTTAAAAAATTCCAATTAATGTAGGCACATTTACTCCCGACATGACAATTTCTTAATTTATATAGGAAGAACAATCTATAAAGTTGATATTTTAGTTGTTCATTGACATTTATTAAAAAATTTAGTATAGTTACTACAATTCCATGTCAACAGGAGACTAAAAACATGACAAGATTCCTTTTACTGGTATCTTTTCTGCTTGTATGCCTTTTTGGGAATTTGTCGGGGGCGGCGTTTGCGGGCGCGGCAGACGATGGACTGTCTCTGAAAAATTTTAAATTGGCTGATGCAAAGCCATATGACGCGTTGGCAAAGGCTTTTCAAAAGACCCATCATCATGCTGTATCTAGTAGCAGTACAAAAACCTCACATAAAAAAGCTAAAGCCACATCGAAACTAAGCAAAAAATCAAAGAGTTATAAAAAGGCTAAAGCGTTCAAGAGCAGAAGCTCAAAAAGTCACAAAAAATCTTATACAAAGAAATCAAAAAATTACAAGAAAGCCGCGTATCGGCATTAGATCCTAAACTTTACATTCCGAGCAACATTTTGGCCCACCTTTTGATTACAAGAGGTGGGTTTTTTGTTAATATCAGGAGGCACAGAGGGCAGCGCATGGGTTCGGATCCTATAAAATATATTTGTATTCACGGGCATTTCTATCAACCGCCGCGAGAAAACCCCTGGTTAGAGGAAGTTGAAAAGCAGGAATCCGCTCATCCATTCCACGATTGGAATGAGAAGATCGCGTATGAATGTTATCGTCCAAATTCGGAGGCCCGCTTATTGGACAATCTCGGCAGGTTACATCGAGTAGTTAACAATTATGAATATATCAGTTTCAATTTCGGACCCACGCTTCTTTCGTGGATGGAAAAGCATGAAAAGAATGCATACGAAGCAATTCTGAAAGCGGACGTTGGTTCCAGGGTAAACAGATCCGGTCACGGCAACGCTATTGCCCAAGCATACAATCATATGATAATGCCTCTGGCCAACAAGCGGGATAAAATTACGCAGATACTTTGGGGTATCCAGGATTTTAGGAAACGTTTCCATCGTGATCCTGAAGGCATGTGGTTGCCTGAAACAGCCGTGGATCTGGAAACGTTGGAAATAATGGTGGACAATGGTTTACGGTTTACCATTTTGGCTCCCCACCAAGCAAAACGATTTGTTGATAAGCCATCTGGCGCCTGGAGAAGTGCAGATGGCTCGTCGATAGACCCATCCCGTCCTTACCTGTGTCAATTACCCAATGGTTCCAGAATTTCTATTTTCTTCTTCGACGCGCCTATCTCTCAGGCGATTGCTTTCGAAGGGCTTCTTAACAGTGGGGCGGCTTTTAAGGACCGAATCCTGGGGGCTTTTTCCAATCACCGCTCATGGGTACAGTTGGTGAATATCGCTACTGATGGGGAGTCTTACGGCCACCATCATCGATTCGGCGAAATGGCTTTGGCTTACGCCATAGAACAATTGCTTGTAGAGCCCGGTGTCGAATTGACCAATTATGCTGAGTTCGTTGAAAGATATCCGGCCATAGCTCAAGTTGAAATTGTTGAAAATACGGCTTGGAGTTGTTCTCACGGATTAGGTCGCTGGATGCGTGATTGTGGCTGTTCTGCCAATCATAAACCTGGGTGGAACCAGGCTTGGCGTACTCCCTTGCGTAAATCACTTGATTTGATTCGAGACCGTGTTGATAAATTATTCGATAAACGCGGGGCTGAGCTTTTTAAC
>JBMFSZ010000231.1:0-6125 GCA_049967315.1 Desulfomonilaceae bacterium | reverse complement strand
TGGCCGGCATGCCACCCGCCAATTTGCACAATATCTCCTGTTCATGGTAGACGGAATCACCCGTCAGACAGCGCCCTACGTTAGCATATATGGAATTCGGGATATAGGAACCTGGCCCATACGGTCGGACACCGATTCCCGGAATAAACAATTCCGGCTTCCCCAGCGATGAGGCAGTGTAACCAGCAGCGTAACCCAGTTCGGAAATGGTTATGAGTTCGGACAAATGTTCACGAACGTGATCCGCTTTCTCGATTCCATTGACCTCAGCCGCTAGAGACGCCAACCCCAGCAGAATGTCACCCACCGCTGGTTTACAGCCAGAGTAGCTGTGTCGATGAAAGAGCGCAAACAGCAAGGCGCAAATTCCGCCGTGCTGGTACTCGCCACAGAGAAAAACTCTTTCCCAGGGAATGAACACATCGTCAAAAATTACATAAGAATCTGCCGCCCCCCAGTTTACTCCTCGCTCTACAAAATTACGTTTCCGGAAATTGTGAGGATGTACGACCTGCTTTACACCATCATAATCTCCGGGCACGGCGAATGCTACAGCGTAATCCCCTTCATCTGGCGTTAAAGACCTGGTTGGAATGACTAAAATTTCATCCGCTATTGCCGCGAATGTAATGTGAACCTTGCATCCTCTCACCACTATTCCATCATTGTTGCGTTCCACAACGTGAAGGTAGGCGTCTGGATCCGTCTGCTTCGAAGGTCTTTTAAGCCTTTCACCTTTTACGTCTGTTTGTGCGCAGGCCCCTACCAGATCGTTGGTCTGGAAATATTCCAACCACTTAAGAAAATTTTTATGATACTGGGTTTGTCCCTTGTTCCCTCGATCAGCTTCATAAGACACCGCGTTGATTGCGTTCAGAGCGTCGACTCCCATACATCGCCCTATGCAGTATCCGGTTCTCCGGCACAAAGCCCTTGTCATATCCTGTTTCTTGTGAAGGTCATCCGTGCTTTGATGTACATGGCAGAATCTATTAACTTTCTGGCCCGTAAGGTGAGAAACTGAGGTTACGAGGTCGCTAATCTCGGGATCCTGAACAGCGTCAAACGTTGAGCCGATGACATTGACCGAAGGAATCAAATCTTCATGATCCCGATCAATCTTTTCACCTTTGAAATAAAGGTTACGTTTTAACTTGTTCAATCCTTCAATGTATTGTTGTTTTGTTCTCATGGTTTTTCTCCCTCGAGGGTTAATGTTGATCGTACCAAAATTATTTCCGAAGCTAAATCAGCCCTGTTTATGAGCTAGTCCAAGCCGCAGCGCACCTGTTCGGCTGATGCGACTACAGAATCCATTACGGCAGAGGTTTCTCCAACATGCGGGCGCAGAAGCAGTTTAAATTTCTAGGGATTTAAAGGGTCAAGTGTTGCTTGATCTCAGGACCTTTTTGTCCACCTTTCCCGTGGGGTTTATTGGTAAAGCGTCTATGAAACGAATGTCGCGAGGACGTTTATAATCAGCAAGTTTGTCTTTCGTAAAATCATGAAGTTCCTCAGTTGTAGCCGAAGCGCCTTCCTTCAGCACGATAAAAGCGACAACATCCTCCCCTAATCGCTCGTGTGGTTTGGCTACGACAGCGCACTGTTTTACAGCCGGGTGCTCATAAAGGGCGTTTTCAACCTCTATTGAGTAGATGTTGAAACCTCCTCTCACGATCATGTCCTTCATTCTGTCGGTATAATATAGATAACCTTCCTCATCATAATAGCCCATATCACCGGTATGTAACCAACCGTCCTTTAACGTTTCGGCAGTGGCTTTGGGGTTCCTGTAATATTCCTTCATAATATTCGGGCCCCTCAAAATGATTTCGCCTACTTCCTTCGGTTTTACATCGTGGCCTTTCGAATCGACGACTCTCATTTCCTGGTCAGGTGGCATTGGCAAACCTACTGAACCGATTTTGATCATTGCGTCAGCGGCGTTCAATACTGTTCCACCTGTGCCGGCCTCGGTGAGGGCATAGGTGTTGTAAACCTTGGCTTTTGGCCAAGCGGCCAGCGCTTTTCTTATGAGCTCTTCTGGCATGGCGGCAGCCCCTGAGATGACCACTCGAAGAGACGATGTGTCAAATTCTTTGAATCTTGGATGATTGAGAATGAAGGCATACATCGAAGGGGCTCCACCATAAATGGTGGATTTTTCCTTTTGCATGGTTTCAAGCGCCTTTAGGACGTCGAAGGACTCCTCCAATATCAGAGTAGGCGCAAAATATAGCCAAATCATCATTACCGTGCTGCATCCTGTTGACGTAAAGAACGGGAACGCAAGTTGAAGCCGGTGCGGAGAATATTGCACTTTTGACAATCCGAGGGCTGTGCCAAAAAGTCTGCCGCATGCCACCTTGTTGGCTTCGGTAAGTACTACGCCTTTCGGGACTCCTGTAGTTCCACTCGTGTAAATTATGTCCGCCACATCGTCGGGAGCTATCTCCGGGAGACTGACATTGGCCATGGATTTAATCAGTTCTTCGTAAGAGATTGTCCAATCAGGTAATTCATGGTTGCTTTTATGGATACACACGCATTTTTTCAATTTAAGGTGGTAACGAATTTTTTCGACCAGCTTTAAGGTGTCGAATAAGGAAACCAGATAGTCGGCTTGCGCATTTTCTACTATGAATTCAACTTCTCTGGGAACCAGTCGTATGTTAATCGGGACGAAAATTGCGCCTATTTTGTGTATAGCGAGATACGTGTAATAGCTTTCGGCATGATTGGCCAGCAGACACGCTACTTTGTCGCCTTTTTTGACTCCTAGTTGCACCAAACCGTTCGCCACTCTGTCAGATATTGCATTCAGATCCGACCAGCTATGACGGATCCAGTTCCCAGTCCTGTAAGATACCGAAACAAGAGCATCCCTTTGGCCGAAATCATCGACATTCTTGGCCAGAAGTTCACGAATTGTTTCCGGATTTTTCCACATTATTGGACCTCCTTATGAAAGAGATTCTGTTTCATGTTAGGCGGAAATCATTGCATCCTGACTATTTCCCAGTGAACAAACGACGTGGATTCTCTTCAATTATGATTTTTAGCTGTTCATCTGAAATCCCTCTCTCCTGCAAGGCAGGAATAATGTTTTGGAACAAGTGTCCGGGATGCCAGTTTGCAATCAATGGGAATGCAGCTTCAGGTATGTTTAGGGGTCTTCCTAACCATGTTAAAACAGCGTCATGAGAAAACAGTAACTGCTTTGTGTATCCCTGTTTAACGAGTTCGGCGATTGCCGTGTAACGAGCCTCGTCCATGGGACATCCAGCCAGACCTTGAAGCCCCATCCTGTCCCACGCAGTGAAAACTCCATGCTGGAGTGTCGCCTTATGATAGTCCAGATCCACGTTGTCACTCATGTGGCCTATTTGAATCCGCTTTGGGTCAGCCCCCAGACCGATCAACAGTTCTGCCTGTTGAGGCCCCATTGTTCCATCCTGGGTATGGGTGATGATCGGGACACCTGATTCCTTGTGGGCCATTGCTGCGGCGGTAAACATCAGGTTCTCATAATCCGTAATCTTTCCTTTGCTGGAACCGACTTTAATGACTCCCGCTCTGATACCGGTGCGCATGACACCGTCCGAAATTTCTTTCATGAACAGCTCGTAGATTTCACCTTTTACGTCACCCAGCGAAGCCCTGAATTTCCAGTAGGCGCAAGCTCCTTCACCTTCGTGATAGTAACCAGTAGAGCAGATGATATTGACCGCACTCTTTTCCGCAATTTCCCGCAGAGTTTCCACGTTACGGCCCGTATCAGATGGGGTAGCGTCGATAACTGTTCTGAGGCCAAAGGATTTGAGGTGTTTTAATGTAGAAACCGCATTGTCTACAATGGTTTTACGGTCGAAAGGCGCAATAGTCTGATCACCCTCCCATCCTGGGTAGCCGAAAAACATGTGTTCATGTACAAGAGTAATGCCTAAATCCTCTGGGGATATCGGCCCGGTCACTGTGTTAATCCTGACGTTGTCCATCCACGGCCTCCATTAACTATAATTGACTTGCTCACCAATGACGGTTGCTAAAAACACCTGGATCAGAATGTCGTTGGCCAGTTTGCAAGAAGTCTTTGGCTCCTACAGCTTTCGTTAGAACCTCTGGCCAAATTCAGGGTGTTTACCAGGACAGTTCTGGTGTCTACAGGGTCTATTATGTCGTCCAGCAAATGCAGGCCCGCTGCTCTCCACGGGGCGCTAGCAGCTCTGATTTGCCTTTCAGCTTTCTCTCTGGCAGATTCTATATCATTAGCTGACTCAAATTTTTTACGGTAAACAACATTTGCCGCAACTTCCGGGGCCATGAAACTCATTTCCGCATTTGGCCAGGCCATCATAAAATCAGCCCCCATCCCCGTCCCGCACATATTGGAATAAGCCATCCCATAGGATTTTCTTATCACCAGAGAGATTTTTGGAACCGTTGATAAAGCGACAGCCTTTATAAAATTGATGATTTTCCCGGGCATTCGTTTTAGTTCAGCGGCCCTTCCAACCAAAAAACCGGGCGTGTCATGGAGGAAGACCAGAGGAATGTTGTAAGAATCACATAGAGCTATAAAACTACAGCACTTATCGCACCCATCAGGGCCCATTGCTCCTGCGTTAAACATGGGCTGGTTGGCAATTATACCCACAGTATGTCCATCGAGCCGGGCCAGGCATGTGATCACGCTCTTGTCAAAATCAGGTTTGATAGGAAAAGTTTTCTGATCATCGACGATCGTTCGCACAAGCCGGTTCATGTCGTAACCGCGACGTGGGTCGTCAGGAACGATCGACAGCACTCCCTGCTGTCGAGAATCCTGGTCTGGGTTAAGAGGTGGAACTACTGGCGCTGATTCTTTGGCGTTAGATGGCATATACGAAAAGAATTCTTTAACAATGTTAAGGCAATCCTCTTCGTCTTCAGCCACACGGTCTACCTGACCGGTAATTTCAGCATGGATTTTCCAGCCTCCCAGGTCTTCGTTCTCTACTTTCTCACTTGTAGCCAGTTCGAGTACCCTCGGGCCGGAAACAGCCATACATGAACCTTTGACCTGAACAACAAAATCGGCTAATGCCGCTAGCCAGGACGGGGCTCCGAAACATTCACCCATGATGGTTGCAATAGAAAGCGTTTCACGGCATCTGGCGGAGGTTTCCCTGTTCATGGTCATTGAGCTGAGGCCTTCGGATCCCATGATGTCCGGAATCCGAGCGCCGCCACCTTCTCCCAGATTAATCACTGGATAGCCCTTGTCCGTAGCCCAGCGGCTAAGGCGATGCTCTTTCTCCACTCCGATTCTGCCACCGCTCCCGGCCAGAACCGTCGAGTCATCTGCCGTTACAGCGACCGTCCTGCCTCCAATTGTCCCGAAACCGCATACTTTACCGTCAGCGGGCGTTTTGCTTTCCATTCCAGGGACATCAGAATGGTTAAGTAACCCAATTTCGAAAAAACTCCCCGGATCGAGTAACTTTTCTATCCTTTCGCGTGCGGTGGCTGTTCCGTGGAAATGTTTTTCGGCTATTTTCTGTGTCCCCCCCATTTCCAAGGCCTTAGCTTTTCGTCGCTTGAGCTCTTGGGAGGCTTCCTTGATTCCCATTGTCGTGATCCTCTGAATGCGATTCGTAAAAAGAATCCGCTCAATTAATTCCCGGGCAACCGTTCAATTATGGTTGCGACACCCTGGCCACCACCAACACAAGCGTTGGCTAACCCGAAGCGCCCACCCTTAGCCTCAAGTATCCTGGCAAGAGTCCCAACCAGGCGGATTCCTGTAGCTCCAAGAGCGTGACCGATTGCTATGCCGCCTCCCATGACGTTTACTTTTTCAGGATCGATTCCCAGTTCTTTGATACAGTTTAGAGCTACGATTGCGAAAGCCTCGTTAATTTCCCAGAAATCTATGTCCGCGGCTTTGAGCCCAGCCGCCTGAAGAGCCTTTTTGCTTGCTGGCACTGGTCCTGCGCCCATGATCGTGGGGTCTACCCCAGCAAAACCAATCGCTCGTATCGCCGCCATTGGCTTAATTCCCTTTTTTACCGCCAAGTCTTTCGACATCAGGACCATGGCGCTTGCGGCTGCATTTAGAGGAGATGAATTTCCGGCTGTAATCT
>JBMFSZ010000230.1:0-6137 GCA_049967315.1 Desulfomonilaceae bacterium | reverse complement strand
GACCAATGACCTAAGTTTTGCAGGACAAACGAAAGTAGTGCCCCAGACAAAAATCAACATGCTGATATATCAGTGTTTTCTCAAAAAAAGTGTCAAAGTCGGGAGAAGCTGTCGGTTTTGTCTGACAAGATCAATCCGAAATCGTTTCTATAAAAACACGGGCCGGCGCTGCGTCTCCATCCTTGATTTTTAGTGGCAAGCAATAAATACGGTAAAACCCTGCTGGGACAACTGAAAGATCCAATCCCTCTACTATTAAAACTCCTGCGGACAAAAGGAGTTTATGAACAGGCGCATATTGGTCATCATACCGATCAATTGACAGATAATCTATCCCAACAAGTCTAACGCCTCGTTCAACCAACAACTCCGCGGCCGAATCCGTCAGATAGGTGTAATGGTCACAAAACCCAGACTTCTGAAGTAGTTGGCCGTTATCCGTCTTGAAAAATATCCTTGTTTCGTTCGCTGGCACCGATTCTTCAAGAATTTCCCGGTCGATCACCCTTACGCCCCTGACATCCACGACAATCCCCCGTCCGATAAAAGTATCCGGGGTAACGAGATCTATTGTATCGCCTCCATCAAAATAATGCGCTGGCGCATCAATATGAGTTCCCGTGTGCGAAGTTAGAGACAACGTGGAAAGATTAAATTCATCCCCGTTTGATCTTGAAAACACTGGCTCAATTGAAAAGACAGGGTCCCCGGGAAAGGTCAGCATCCCATTGCGCAATGATAAACTTACGTCAAAAATTGCCACAACAACGGCTCCATTAAAAGCTGGTTAGGGAGCGTCGAAGGCGTTTTGAACGATTTCTACGTCAGGAATGGGCCTCAAAGTTACAATCACAACGTCAAATCTCATTGGGCAATCTGCAGGTTTACTTGCCAGATAAAATTTCGCGGCCTTGATCACTCTATTGATCTTGCGCTGGTCGAGGGTAAAAAGTGGATTCAGAGCCACTGACGAATGTCGCGATCTAACCTCAATAAACACCAGGTCAGATCCATGCCTGGCAATTATATCAATTTCTCCAAGCTTGCAAAAAAAATTCCTGGTTACAATTTTGTAACCAAGTTCCATTAATTTCTGTTCAGCTATAAGCTCCGCCTGGGCTCCTCTGGTCCGAGCGGGAATCGAAGAACCTGATTTGCTATTTGAATGATTGATATTCTAGTGCCTTTCGTTAATCATTTTTTCTTGTAGTCGTTTAGCCTGTAACGAAAAAGCCTCCAGCCTTGCTTCGATAATTTGGGGGAAAGCGTTTCCGTCGGTTTCTATCGCAAGGAAGGGCAATTTGCGATCAGGGCTCTTGAATATGGGATTATTCAAATTAGGCCGGGAGCCATTATTGCCCATTGAAGCCATTTTTTCAGCCACTGTGAATTTCTCGGACAATATCGCTTCAGCGACTCTTGTAGGCATGCATCCAAATGGACCTATCGAGATGATACCGCAAGACGGATGCAAAATCTCATGCAAAGCTGCCCCTACCGTTAGGATGGCCTCGCCTGTAAGCTTTGGAGAAATATATCGTTCTCCGGCTTTTATGAGATCATCAACCTCCAGTATTTCGTTGAAGAACAGACCAGACGGTTCAAATAATTTCCTGACTTTCCTGTCAAAATGGCGCTTGACGAAATAACGAATCCAGAAAGGAATGTCTTTGGGCTCTCCTTCGATTCCGGTCTTTATGAGCCAATCGACATATTTGATCCATTCACTTGTTTGGGATGTTCGAACAATGAA
This sequence comes from Desulfomonilaceae bacterium, assembly GCA_049967315.1. Classification (GTDB taxonomy): domain Bacteria; phylum Desulfobacterota; class Desulfomonilia; order Desulfomonilales; family Desulfomonilaceae; genus CAJBEZ01. The sequence continues at coordinate 4,384 of JBMFSZ010000230.1, read as the reverse complement.
GCCACGATCCGACATCTTCTCAACGAGTCTTTGTAATGAGATAGGGTCATTCCGGACATAAATTTCGCCGATCAGGGATATCTTCGGGATCTCCTCATAAGGCGCTTTCAGAGGAATCTTGGCCAGTTCAACCGCCGACAGCCCGATCTGCCGTTTAATTTCCCTCCACGGACGATGAATGACGTTTACAAGTGATTTCCATTCCTTGAAAAAAATCTCCAGGGCGGATTCCCGATCTTTAGCCGCTGCCATAATCGTTGACCAAATCTCGTACATAACATCGCCAACTAAAATCGCACGCCACGCTGGAAGCGTAAATCTGTCACCCAGCCCCATATATCCGTTAGAAGCATTCAGAGTCAGCACAGCCGCGTTAGGGATTTCGTGACGTTCAATCAACCTCCGCGAAAAAACATTGTACTGCCCGAAACGACACGGGCCAGCTGCCCCCGGCATAAAATACGCCGTAATTTCGCCTTTTGGCCTAACTTTCCAGAAATAGTTCAACATGGACCCCACGGTGGTCTGTAATGGCAGACACTCCTTGCATGTTGAATTTCCGCGGCCTATTTTCAAGACTTCTTCATCTGCAGGTGGCAATCCGTAAGCGTTAATTCCGACCTTCTCGAAAGTTTTCACGAGCGCCTGATGGGCGAATCTGCCCATAGCCGGTAAAACCACGCGGACTTTAGGATGGTTGAGTGGATAATTTTTGCCATCTGGGGTAATCACGCAAGGCTTACCGTTGACCATCCCAGTAACAGAGGGTTTAAATGTCCTACGCAGAGCCACAATTTTTTGCTGGCTTTGAAGCTCTCTATAATAGTGAACGATATCCAGAAACGCTTCGATTCTGGTTTCCAGCCCAGCGTCGGCTGTGTGGCTATCTAGTTCGAGGGTCAGGGAAGGCTTTCGACCCATCTCGTCTCTGAAATAACCCACCACAAAAGAGTCCGGGCCACATGAAAAGTTACTTATGAAGACTCCAAAAAGTTGGGGATGGTTTTTTACAAGCCGGCTGGCTTTGAGAATCATTCTACCCATGGACCAATACATGGTTGCTTCATCGTCCATGGCCTGATCCTCAAAGGGAAGCATGTCAAACGGCAATACTCGATAGCCCCTGGAAGCAAACTTGACAGGTATCCCTTTGTTGGCTTCCGGTGTGAAAGAATTGTAAGGCCTGCCAAACAATACAATAGTGGTGACCTCTGGAGAAGCCTCAATTTCCTCTAAAATTTGAGCGCCTTTTGCACGCAACCTTGTCTTGAAATTGTTCTGGGCATTGACGGCAGCTTTAAAAGCGCTTAATCCATCAGCTCTCGTCTTACCCAATTCAGTGGCGATGCCTACGAACTCATCTTGACAGGACTCAAACCCTCGGCTCATGTTCAGAAATGGCCGCAGGATCTTTTTTGACTTGGCCTCTTCAAACGCAGTTGAAAGGTAGAAACCTTCACCCTGAACGAACACGCATGTGCATGTATTCGGGTCCTTTTCATCGGTCGGGATGCCTCTTATGAGCGGCAGAAACAGAACATCAGGATCCTTTTGGATAAGATTGGACATGTACCCGTGGGCAATCTCTACAGGAAAACAGAAAGCGGCCCCCCGCTGATCACTTCCCTCCGGATCAATCTTGTCGGGCAACACCACCCGGTACCCAAGCTCAGTGAAAAACCTGTTAAAAAGAGGGAAATATGTGTTCATCAAAAAGGATCGGTTGAATCCTATTGTCGGCCGACTATCGTCCGCAGGGAGTTCGGTTTGAAGATCCTCAAAAACCAGTTTCTGGCGGTAATCAACCATGTTAAGATTTTGCGTATCAAATTCAAGACTACGTATTAGATTGACATAGCGATTACATGCGCCCCCGAAGGGATACGTCTTACCCTCGAGTTCGATGCGCGCGATTTCGCAGCGACGGTCACATTTTTCTTTCCCTCCACCGCAAATAAAAGGTTTCTTGTAAATGACCTCTCGATTGGCCAGTTGTTTGAGATCAAAATGATCTTCTTTCATGAGACCAAGATTTATACGGCGATCCACTTCTAGGGCCACCCCGAAGGCTCCCATCAGACCTGGTTCGGGGGGCACAACTATCTCTTTCCCGGTCAAAGCCGCCATTGCAGCAGGTATGGCTTCGTTGTAGCAAACCCCTCCCTGCATGAAGACCTTTTTCCCTACCGGCCTGTTCCCTTTGACTCTATTGGAATAATTCATGCAAATGGAATAAACTAACCCCGCCACTATATCATTGACGGGAATTCCTTCCTGGGCTGCATTCTTGATATCGGAACCTATAAAAGCTGCGCACTGGTCATTAAAATTAGGAGGATTAGCCCCAGTATAAGCCACTCTCCCTATATCGGTCACTTTGAGGCCGAGACTTTCTTTTGCTGATTCCTCAAGAAACGAGCCGGTGCCAGCGCTGCATGCTTCATTCATGGCGTAGTCGCTAGGGACACCATTTGTAATGTATGTGTACTTGGCGTCCTGTCCACCGATTTCAAATATCGTGTCAACTTCCGGATCGAAATGGACCGCTGCAGCGGCGTGCGCAATGATCTCATTTATGACACCATCGGTCAACGCATGGAGGCCTGCAATCTGCCGACCTGATCCAGTGACACCCAAACCAAGTATGTTGACCTCACAGTCCAACTGATTAAGCAGGCTTCGGTAAACATTTCTCGACGCTCCAACAGGATCCCCGTCAGTTCTTAAATAGTCTGCGGCAAGAATGGCCTTGTCGCTTTGGCGCATGAGGACGCCTTTTGTAGTCGTAGAACCCACGTCAAGACCAAGTATTACTCTGTCACCGCCTTGAGCTATCCCTCTGGGCCTCTCTTTAAAACTGACGAGATCCCTGAAATTGGAGAGAGGCTTTAGAAAACTGAAAGCCGAGCTTTTGTTCTCAAAAACGTCTATTGCGCCGGTATATTTGATCGTTGGATTGTCAAGCGCCCAAATTGCCGCGCCCATAGCTTCAAAATAAGGAGCCTGTTCCGGGATGTACAGATCGTCTATCTCTCGGGCCAGGTAATGGATCATGGTCCTGTTCAGAGACGATCCCCCGACAAGAGCCACAGACTTCTTGGGTAATTTTTTCAATAACTCAACTATCTTCCCAGACATCATCATGGCCAGACCCGAGACGACCTGATCCTTGGGAATGCCCTTATTGAGAGCGTGAGTGCAGTCGCTCTTGCAAAAAACGGAGCAGCGGCCGGAAACTTTGTGCGGATGTTCAGATATGCCGAGCTGCTCGACATCCTTTAGGCCCAAATTCATTCGCCCGATCTGTTGAAGAAAGAACTCGCCGGTGCCTGAAGCGCACTTGTTGCCGGTCTGAATCCCCTGGATCTTGTTGTCCTCGTCCAGGTGGTAAACCATGAAAGTCTCACCGCCGGCGCTCACGAGAACCCTGTATTTCGTGGTGTCGGGTAATGCCACAGATACAGCTTTCTCGACCGCTTCGGGTTCCGAGACGGTAGTAAGCTTTATGAAAGTAATGAATTTTCGTCCAGTTATAGCCAACGGGACAGTCGTGATATCAGGTATACGTTCGAGAGCCTCCAGGAGAGTTTTCCTTGGATTTCCTTCGTGAGTAATCGTCGTCGAGTCAACAACCGAAATGCGATCGTCCTGACGCCGCACGCGACAAATACTTAACGTCGAAGCTCCCAGGCACATGCCAAGCGCTTCCATTAGTTTATCTCCATATAAATCAATAACTGTAAGGTGTCCTGATTGTGAGGGTCACCGACAATTAATTTCGGCAATGCTATACCTACTCTATTCCAATTGGCGCTGCCAATGCAAGGATGCGAAAACAATTTTGAGCTGAACTAATTGTGAGATTATACACAATCGACTTTATCAAAAAATTGTAACACTTTTATATAATTAACTATAAAGCTTAAATGAGCGGCTTTTGCCGGCCAGAGCAAAAAAAAGAGTGACAAAGTCGCATTTTCAATACATTCTATACTTGTAAATTTTTATTGGTTCAAGTTAAGGAGGAAAATTTGGTGAAAAAAGTTTTGATACTCACATTCATTGTCGTCACCTCATTAGGGCTGGTTTCCATAGCTTTTTGCTCTTGATCCGGCTGTTTCCCCTCCTGGTCAGGAGGATCGTCGGATTCATATTCCAGTAACGCATATGCTCCATACTATGGATATGGGGCCTCCGAATATGGCTATGGTTACAGTCAAGCCCCGCAACAATACCAGTATAATAGGGCCAATCAGACCCGTCGCCCCGCAAAGAAATCAAATAGCAATTATAACGGCTATTGAGATAAAATCGGATATCATGTAGGCGAGTTCTGATTGTGGAGCTCGCCTGAAACCCAACCAGGTTATTCCGCCAGATGATA
>JBMFSZ010000229.1:0-6141 GCA_049967315.1 Desulfomonilaceae bacterium | reverse complement strand
GCCTTTGGTGGCTTGGTTCAAGTGGCGCTGATTTGGGGCATTGCCGTAATCCTGGCTATTTACGCTACACGACATTTATCTTGCGCCCATTTGAATCCTGCGGTTTCAGTCGGGATGACACTTATCGGTAGAATGGAACCAAGATTGCTCCCATGGTATATGGGATCGCAGTTGTTGGGTGGTATTGCAGCCGGGGTATTGATGTTGGCGATATTTCATGTCTCTATCTCTGGATATGAGACTGCCCACGCTATAATCAGGGGCACTCCCGCATCTCTAAAAACAGCCATGTTATTTGGAGAATATTACCCAAATCCTGGCGTCCATCTCAATTGGTTAAAGGTTTCGATGGCCAACGCGATGCTGGCCGAAGGATTTGGAACATTCCTTCTGGTTATGATGATATTTTCGTTAACTGAAGGATGCAATGTGGGGAGGCCAAATGATGGCGCATCTCCGGTTTTTATAGGTGGTACTGTGACAGTTCTCATCGCTATATTTGCTCCCTTGACGCAGGCTGGTTTCAATCCTGCCAGGGATTTTGGCCCGCGAATAGTTGCTTACTTCGCAGGTTGGGAGAGAATTGCCATTCCTGGGCCAGATTGGGGGTTTTTATGGGTTTATATTGCCGCTCCTATGGTTGGAGGTTTTGTTGCTTCTGTCATTTGGAGTTTCGTGGTCGAGCCACTTATGCGCAAAAGGCTGGTTCAAGCTGCCTGCTCCTGTGGGTCCGCCAAGATATCTTAAATAGGAATCCTGAAAGCGCTTGACTCAAACCTTTGGCCCATTGGTAGCCATATTCAGCCAACTAAAATCAATTTGAGTTGAAAAAATGAAAAAAATACCCTCGCTATTTTTCGTTGGAGGTTTTCTAGGAGCTGGGAAGACCACGGCAATCAGGACAATGGCAAAACTGCTAGCCAAGCGGGGCTTGAAAGCGGTTGCCATTACCAATGATCAGGCTGCCGGATTAGTAGACACGTTATTTTTGGAAAATGAAGGTATCCCATCTCAGGAGGTCGCAGGCTCCTGCTTCTGCTGCAACTTCCAGGGTCTTGCAGATGCAATCAAACATTCTTCAGAAGCTCACAATCCGGATGTGATTCTAGCTGAACCAGTGGGCAGTTGCACTGACATTGTCGCTACTATCGTGCGTCCCATGAGGTCTTTTATGAAAGACTTTGTTAATGTTAGCGCATATTCGGTCCTAATAGAGCCCAAGCGCTGGATTCAGTGTGCAAAAGATGGTGGGCAGGCCGCATGGTCGATCAAATTTCTTTTTCACAAACAGGTCCAGGAAGCCGACATACTAGTTGTCAATAAATCAGATACCATCTCGTCCGATCAATCAGAAAAACTCCGCTCGGAGATTCAGCTTAGGTATCCTGAAATCAAAGTTCTTTGCATGTCTGCCAAGGATCCTGCCAGTGTAGAAAACTGGCTCGATTTGGCTCAAGTGTCGGCGCCAGGAGACCGATGGCTAAAAGAGATTGACTATTCACAATATGCTGAAGCTGAAGCTGATATGGGATGGTTAAACGCTAATGTAAGCACAAAATTTATCAATCCCGTTGATGGCAAAATGGTCACCGCTGATGTCGCCGCCAATATTCAGAAAGAGATAGAGGAACGGAAGGGAGAAATAGGTCATATCAAACTGTTGGCTATAGGTAATACCGGCAGTATTAAGGTAGGAGCTACAGTGAACAGAGAGCCAATGGATATTGAAGGGGCTTTTCTGGGTCCTGTCTCTGACGTTAAGCTTACCTTAAATATCCGTGCTAGCATTTCCCCAGGAGATCTTGCGGAAATAGTGATCAAGGCTATTAATGTCCTGAGGAAATCTTTTCAGGCTACTGCCGAGGTTTCGTTCCTGAACACTTTTAGGCCCGGAACCCCCAATCCTACATATCGATTCACCACCTAGCAATTAGGACATGGATCTTCAATTGTAGGACCTTAATTTTTTATCAATTAAAATTTCCCTGCTACTGAGATTTCTCTTTTCCCCATTCTTTGAGGGCCTCTTCTATAGCGTTTCGCAGTTCATCTGTTCCAGGTACATTTGTGAAGGCAAGCTTACCGTTAATGAGTATTGTCGGGACGGACAAATGGTGACCGTTGATTTTACAGAGCTCTAGATAACGCTCCACGTTTTTTTTGCTTCCTCTTCTTACGACAGGTTTGATCTTGACTCGGCCCTTAAACTGTTCCCCAACGATTCTTGAAGTTGCGAGCGCATATTCGTAGATCACGCACCCGCCGCGCTCACAGATTAGTTCCACGATTAGGGGGCCACGGGAACCAGTTTCCTCACTGAGATCCGCCTGCCCGTCATCAGCGGAAGGGGTTAAGGGAGTTTGTGGCTCGAAGTCAATGTTTGCTTTCGGGCCTTCTGTACTAATAATCTTCATGACTTGCTCCTTTGAACGAAATGTGTGTTGATTTGCAGATATTTGGTTCATCCCTCCACTCACCCTGAGTGGGACTGACCCGCTCAAGCTACACACGCCGTTTCTTCTTCTGCTACCGCTTTCTCGGCGTTCAGGTTGCCTCCTTCAACTGAGTCAAAACATATAGGGGTACCGCAATTTTGATATTGCATCTGAATCTTGCTGGCTCCCACCGTCATCGCCAATTCCATGGTTTCCTGCAATTCTTCCTCAGTCGCGCCATTTTGTCTTGCAACTGCAAGGCAATAGCGGATTCAAGGGTCACAACCCGCCCCTAGGGACGCTCCCAAGGCGATCAAATATTTGGTTTTAAGATCCAGCGCCCCGGCGGTGTAGGTTTCACGAAAGAAATCCTGATAAGCTTTAAGCGACATATTTTCCCTACCCTTTGCTGTTTGGGCATTGAGGTTTTCGGTTTTCCAGGCCCTGATGAGCCCCCCTTTTGTGACACGGGAACTGTCAAATCCCGTTTCAGATACATACTCACTTTTATAAAAACCAGCTTTATTTATGACGTCCAGGAAATCCTTTCCCGGGATTGCTCCACCCTCTCAATTAGCCCAAGAAGCAATCCTATCTTTTAGATTTTTGGATGATGAGCCGACCAGTAGTTGATCGGCCACCATTAATCGACCACCCGGCTTAAGGACTCTATATATCTCAGCCAGCGCTTTTCCTTTGTCAGGTATAAGGTTAAACACTCCATTGGAAATTGTTGTGTGAAACGTTTCAGTTGGGAATGGCAAATCTTCTGGGTCTGCGGCAACAAGACATACGTTTTCAAGATTGGTTCTATTCAGGTTTTCGATAGCTCGCCTTATCATGTGAGGGCTAATGTCTACGCCGACGGCCAAGCCCACGGGGCCTGTAATCAAGGCGGCCACCATTGTGTCAACCCCCCCTCCACATCCTAAATCAAGGATGTTTTCCCCACGATCGATCGCTCCTAAAGAAAAGGGGTTTCCGACACCACAGAATGAAGATTTCACGCTTTCAGGTAAAACTTCCAAAACTTTGGGATCGTAATTCAACGCTTGGAGCCCATCCGAACCGGTGGAATACTGAAAAAAACCTTTAGGACTGTCAGAAACTTTCTTGTATTTGGCTCGAATAGCATCTCTGATCTTTTCTCTATCATTTTTCGTGAACATCGTTTTCAATGACCTCCGAACCAAAAAAGCAATAACGCCTAGGACCAACTCAAACTATATTGATCTCTCCCACCCTTGACCAAAGTCAGCGAGTGGTCTCACCTCCTTTATTTCAAAGGTTAATGCGGCGCATATCATTTTGTTGGCCGCTTCCTGCCCTATTTTTTCGGCAATGGCCGCTCGGATTTGATCGAGTTTTCGCCCGGCTGTTTCGTATTCTTTCATTTCTACATAGATTCGAACACCCTTCCATTCCATCACCGTTTTACCGGGCTCCATAACTAAGAATACCGCTTGAGGATTTTCCAGCAAATTTGAATAAGTACGATTTTTGCCAGAGCCCATGACAATTGTTTTTTCATCAATCATTCTCGGCGACCCGAAATACGCCGAATCGACTTTACCATTTTTGTCGGCGGTACTCAGAGTACCCAATCGAGGCTGTCTATTGAAATATTCCATAAGCTTCTCGGACATCGTTTTCTCCTTTTCTGGGTTGATCAGATCCACAAAAATACACAAAGGTTTCTTATTTTACGTTATAATGTTAGCCTCTTATAAATTGCGGGCAATATGCGTGGAAGCATTTCAGCCCTCGGAAGGATTATGTTTTGAGCCTGGGGACTGATTTGTTTAAGATATGACGCGCCCTTTTTGTCTGATGTTATGATAAATGGATGAATTTTTTTTGTCCTGGCCTCCTTTAGGGCTTTGCGGGTATCCTCAATGGCGTAATCCAAACCACCGTATTCAAGATCATAAGGACGCCCGTCCGTGAGGATCACCATGAGTTTGTTTTCAGCCGAGACGTTGTCCATTTCGGCAATTCCGTGTCGCACAACGGCTCCCAACCGAGTCAGACCTGCAGCTTCAAGGTTTCCCAGTCTGTAACGAGCTGTTTCCCCGTAGTCTTCATTGAAATTTTTTATCATAAAAACATTAACCCTGAAGCGTCCTTCCGAGTTGAATCCGTAAATAGCAAAGGTGTCTCCCAGAGAATCTAAGGCTTCCGCCATCAATCCCATGGCTTCTTTCTCGACATCAACAAACTTGAAACCATTCAGTTCCTGTTCAGTAGAGCCGCTTAGGTCTACAAGAAACAGCACCGCCACATTTCTTTCCTTTTTGTCTCGTCTAACGTAGATCTTGTCAGACAAAACTCCTTCGGCTCGCTTTTCGGCAATTGCGTCTACTAGAGCGTCGATATCAATGTCATCACCAAAGGTTTGGGCCCTGAATTTCCTGAACCTTTCCGGCTTAAGTTTCATAAACTGTCCTCGTATCAGATTTATGATCCCTCTCCGACGCTTTTGTAGATCACTGGCGAAAGTGTTTGGATCCTGAGATGTCACCCATTTGCGCACGAGGCACCAGTCGAGCTTGTAATCTGATAAGTTACAATCCCATTCTTTGTACAAGAATGTTTGCACATTTAGGCCCACTTCTTCCGGATCAGGAGATTCAAAGTCCAGGTTGGCAAGTATGATCCCAAGGCGAGCCAGTAAACTTTCCTGGTCTCGGGATCCTTGGATCATAAGTGAATCCATTATCATTTCAATGAGGTCTGACGAAATATTTGCTGCGTCAGAAAGTTTTCCCTTCACTAATCGCACGTTAGCCTGCGTCTCTAAAATAAGCCCGGGAATGAAATCGCCCCACCAGGGCAAATTTTTAGATGGGGATTGACCAGAGGGATATTCTGGGTCCAAGGATGACGCCCCAATGGCCCTCATTGGCTCCGTTATTCCCGGAAGAATCTCAACCAGTTTTCGATCTATCTCAACATGAATCTTCGGATCAGAAGGCCAGCATCGATTTAATGAAACACCCCACTTTTGAGCATTGAGAAAAGTGGCTTGATGAAGCGCCATCAGTTTCATCAATTCAAAATTTTCTGCAACTTCCGGCAAATAGATGAACCTACCATCGGTGGCGGCTCCACACGAAAAACCTTCCACGCCAACCAGTCGTTTGTTTGAAAGAACCTTGACACGTCTGCCTAAATACGCTTCACAAATCAGAGAGAGAGACCCAACTCGATCTTTGAGGGTTACGCCGGATACGAGACCATCACGAATGTCTACGGCTTTCAGAGAGATCCCGCTGAAGTAACTCATGAGATCAGCCTCAGACTTACATGTCCTCAAACCTTCATTGACCCACATCCTTGTATCTTCTTCATTTAATGGTATGCAAACCCGGCACCCAGATCTTATGAATTCTTCAGCAGCCTCAGGAGAGCGTTTGGAGATGCGGGAGGCCTGCTCAAGGTTAAATTTCCAACGATCGTGAGCCAAACCGAAACGGTTGAATACCATTTCTTCAAGATACGCTTTGGCGGATTTCCACATGTGCCTGCCCGTATTCATTGCATCTATTGCTCTTTGTCCACATAGAAGGAGTGCTTGATTGCCGTGAACATTTATCGTGTCAGGAGTTTGCTTCAAGAAAGTAAGGGCTACGTCAATATCGCATTCCGCAATCAGTTGACACATACAAACCCAGTCGTCAAAGAATTCTGCCCTTGTCGGCAAAAC
>JBMFSZ010000228.1:0-6146 GCA_049967315.1 Desulfomonilaceae bacterium | reverse complement strand
CTGTCTGAACGTAAAATTGCGGAGGCTGCGCTTCGCGAAAGCGAGCGTAAACTTCTCCACGCTCAAAAACTCGAGAGCTTGGGTATGATGGCCGGAGGCGTGGCCCACGATTTCAATAATCAATTTGCGGTGGTATTGGGTAATCTTGAGTTGGCGCTGATGGACCTCAGCGATGATTCTAAAGCCAGAAAAAGTATTAACAACGCTATCGCTGCCGCCAATAAAGCAGCGGAACTCTCACGTCAAATGCTCATTTATACGGGTGGAGCCTTCTTTACAACGAAGGATTTAGATCTAAATGAGATGTTGAATGAACAAATAAACCAGTTCATGGAGACCATTCCATCAAATATCAAACTAGAGGTTAAAATTGACGGAGAATTGCCATTGATTCAAGGGGATGGGCACTACATAAAACGAGCGGTAAGAAACCTCTTGATTAACGCTTCAGAGTCTATAGGAGATAACGACGGTAAGATTCGTGTTTTGACAGGGATCATGGATTGCGATGCGGACTATTTAAGCCGTAGTCGCCTCGAATATAAACCAGATCCAGGTCAATTTGTTTTGCTGGAGGTTGCCGACAGCGGTTCTGGAATGGACGATCAGACACTAGACCGTCTCTTCGACCCATTCTTTTCTACTAAATTCTGGGGTCGTGGCCTCGGTATGGCCGAAGTAATAGGAATAGTTAAGGGTCATCACGGCGCTATAATTGTAGAGAGTGAGGCGGGGAAGGGAACTATGATCCGTGTCCTGTTCCCTGTGGTGAGGAGCGCCGGTTGAGCCGAATGGCAAAACCCCAAATTCCAGGCTTTAGGCTTCTCATGTTGCTTTTTAATCTTTTCATCCAAAAGTAAAAAATTTAGAGCCACTTAACACCTTTTTATTTTGTTCTAGAGTAACATATGATATAATAACGATTGTATCTCTTGTTGATTTGAATATCTTACGAGGGAACATTTTTTGCAAGACAAGACAAGACAAGACAAGACAAGACAAGACAAGACAAGACAAGACAACGCCCAAGAACAGATTGTTAATAAATATGCCGTGACTTGCTCGCGCGCTGACACCGATATACACGAAAAATCGCTAACTTTTCCCGACATATCCACACTATTCTTCGAAGAACTCCAAAAACTCGTTGACGAATTCCATGCCCAAAACGTGGCGCTGGAAAAGCAAAATCAGGAACTTTCCAAAACCAGGATTGAACTCGAAGAATTTAAGAAACGATACCTCGACCTGTACGATTATGCGCCGTTTGGTTACCTTACCCTAAGCAAGGGCTGTTTGATTTTAGAGGCAAATTTGACTGCCGCTGACCTCCTCGGGATACAACGAGACAATTTGATCAACAAGTCATTTTTCTGTCTGGTCGCTAACGAAGATAAGGACTTGTTCCATTACCACTTTATTACCGTCTTCCAAACTAAAACCAGAAGTAAATGCGAACTGAAGTTGAAAAGGGCTGATGAAACTGAATTTTACGCGGCTATTGAGAGCATCCCTCAAAAAAGCGTCAATGGCAAAAACAACATTTGCAGGATGATCTTTTCGGATGTCACGGGACGCAAGCGGTTAGAGAATTCCTATCTGGAACATAAACAGAATGTCCGTCGTATTTTTGAACGGCATCATGCTATTATGTTGTTGATAGACCCAGATTCAGGGACTATCGTTGACGCTAACAAGGCAGCGGCCAATTTTTACGGATATTCACGTGAAACTCTTCGAAAAATGAAAATCGAAGACATAAACTGTCTGCCACCAGAGAAGGTCTCAGCCAAAATACAGCAAGCCAAAGATGAGAAAAGAAACTATTTTATCTTTCCTCACAGGATATCTAGCGGCGAAACACACACAGTGATTGTATATTCATCTCCTGTGGAAATTGACAGCTCTAAGCTATTGCTTTCCATCGTTCATCCGGTGACTTACCCCCAGAACACGGAACTGGATCTTTCTATTTATCGGCTTATTGCAGGTAGTGACACCAGGGGATAGAGGTTTTTTAGCTACCTTTTCACTCACAGAAGGAATCAACTTGTGTCAGATGAAAGGAAACTACACTTTGCCAAGAAAAATCCGGACATAGAAATTTCCAGTCTACTTTGCCCTCGCTGTGAACCTGATAAGGAAGAATTCGTTGATATTATCGATGTTGAACAACTGCAGTCTTTGATGGACGCGTTTTATAAACTCACGGATATAGGAATAGGTATTGTTGATCTGTCTGGGAACGTTTTAGCTGTAAATGGATGGCAGGACATTTGCTTAAAATTCCACCGTGTTCACCCCGAGACGCATAAAAATTGTATTGAAAGTGACATTTATCTCGCAAGCGATGTTAAAGAAGGAGAATATCGCCGATATAAATGTAAAAACAACATGTGGGATGTGTCTACCCCTATCGTAGTGGCAGGAAAACATATAGCCAATCTTGTGCTGGGCCAGTTTTTTTTTGAGGATGAAGTTCCTGACCTGGAACTGTTTTCAGCACAGGCGGAGCGATATGGGTTCGACAAAAATCAATACCTCTTAGCTCTTCAGATGATCCCTCGATTTACCATGGAAAAGGTTGAGAGGGTAATGAGTTTTTACGCGAATCTGGCGACCACAATCGGGCAGTTGAGTTACAGCAACTTGACGCTAGCTAAAATGCTGATCGAGCGTAAGCAGAGGGAAGAAGTATTGCGACAGAGCGAGGAAAGGTTTTCAAAAATCTTTCGTGCCGCTCCAGTCATGATAACGCTCACAAATTTCGATGATGGCACATTCGTGGAAGTCAATGATAAATTTGTTGAAATATCGGGTTTTACCCGGGAGGAATCTATCGGAAGAGCATCAACTGACTTGGGTTTGCTTTTGCCCCAGGATCGAACGAAGCTAGTTGAAGAACTCAAAGCTCACGAAAGAGTCTTAGATTGGGAGCTACGGCTTTTCTGTCGGGACAAAAGAGAAATAACCTGTATTTACAACTGTGAAACATTACAAACCAGTAACGGCTGCCAAATATTATCGATCGGTTATGACATTTCCGAGCGCCTACAAGCTCAGCGAGAAAAAGACGCCCTTCAAGCTCAATTGATTCAGGCCCAGAAGATGGAAGCTATTGGGACCCTTGCTGGTGGAATTTACCATGATTTCAACAACCTGCTTCAGGTAATTTCGGGATATTCAGAGATTTTGCTTCAACGTAAACAACTCAATAAGAGTGACTATGCTGATCTCGAACAAATATATGAGGCTGGAAAACGAGGAGCGGAACTTATCCAGGGTTTGATGACATTCAGTAGAAAGACCGACATACAAACCAAGCCCATTGATCTGGAAGTTCAAATCAGGCAATTCAAGACCATATTATCCAGAACAATTCATAAAATGATCAAGATCGAACTCATATTTGATCCGGATCTAGCATTAATCAAAGCGGATCCCAGCCAAACATACCAGATCCTGATGAACCTTGCGGTTAACGCCAGGGACGCGATGGGTGATAAGGGCAAAATTACAATTGGGGCTAAAAACACAATTTTGGACGAGACATATTGCAATACCCATGTTGGGGTCAAGCCCGGCGCCTATGTTCTCCTGACTTTTTCAGATACCGGGACCGGAATGGACAAGGAAACTCTAAGCCACATTTTTGAGCCGTTCTTTACTACGAAGCAAGAGGGAAAAGGAACTGGTTTAGGTCTTGCGACAGTGTACAGCATTGTTAAGCGGCACAATGGTTCAATTGACTGCGAAAGTGAACCAGGACATGGAACCACGTTCAAGATATATTTTCCGGCAATCCCACCTGACGAAAAAGTCTCGATCGATAAAACGCCAGTGGCGCCGAAAATTGGAATGGAAACCATACTGTTTGTTGATGATGAAGAGCCAGTCAGAATTGTAAGCTCAAGGATGCTTAAATCAGTGGGATATAAAGTACTTACCGCTTCCGATGGAAAGCAAGCCTTGGATTTATACAAACGAGAGGGTGGGAACATATCATTGGTTATTCTGGATCTAATGATGCCGGAGATGGGCGGCCAGAAATGCCTCGAGGAAATCCTAAAAATCGACCCGAAAGCCAAGGTGATGATAGCCACAGGCGTACCCGCCAACAATAAACAAATTAGCTTGGCGATTGATCATGGAGCTAAGGGGGCCGTGCACAAACCCTATGACATGACCGAAATGCTAAAGATGATACGGAACATTCTTGATAATACTTGATAGGACAAATCGTAATGTTACACTTATAAGAAAAACAGCCCAGACGCATGACTTGACTGTTGGACAAGTTGATTCAATGACGGTAGCGTCCTGATTTGATTCAAGGACTTTGGACCGTCTCTTCGATCCTGTCTTTTGGAATATATGGAGGTAAGGTCTGGTTTTCTGATGTAGTGCCCCAGGGTGGTTTGTGTGCTTGACAGGGTCAATCCAGTCTGCTAAGCGTGAACCATGTTTGTACGTACCAAAGAAAAACCTAATGGTAAAACATCGGTCCAGATAGTTGAGAGCTGTCGAAAGGCCGACAAGGTCAGTCAGAAGATAGTGCGGCATGTGGGACAGGCTGTTACCGAGATGGAGGTGGAGGAACTCAAGAGGCTTGCGCAAAAAATCATTGTTGAGATGAAAAACCAGCGCAGTCCATTACTTCCGGGTTTTGCTCCTGAGGATATATGCTCGGCCAAAGTTTCCCCAAGGGTTATTGATGATAGAGTTGACATAGCAGGGCTCAGGGAAGAGCAGCGCATAGTCGAGGGGATTGGTGAGGTTTTCGGAAGACTATATGAAGACCTGGGGTTAACAAAGGCTTTAGGAAACACACAGAAAGACGTTTCATGGAATGAGACTCTAAAGGCTTGCGTTCTTGCCCGTATAGCCAACCCGGTGAGCAAGCACAGGACCGCTTCGATGCTGGAGCAAGACTACGGGATACGGATAGCGCTTGAAAAGATATACCGGATGATGGACCGGCTCATTGAACGCGAGAGCCAGATCAAGGATACGATAGCCGCTTCAACCCTTGGGCTGTTTGAGGGACGATTGGATGTAGCCTTTTTTGACGTGACCACACTATTTTTTGAGAGTGTCAACGTAGATGAACTCAGGGGTTTTGGGTTCAGCAAGGACTGCAAGTTCAAAGAGACGCAGGTTGTGTTGGCGTTGGTCACGACTACAGACGGCTTACCAATTACGTATCTTTTGTTTCCCGGTAATATATATGAAGGCCATACTCTTATCGCGATGGTTGAGGAGATTAAAAAAGTTCATACAGTTGGAAACGTCCTGTTAGTAGCCGACCGGGCAATGTTCAGCAAGGAAAACCTTGACGCGATGGATGCGAGCGGCATCAAATACATTGTGGCCTTACGACTCAAGCAATTACCCAATCAATTAAGAAAAGAGATTCTTGAATCTGAAGACTTTTCGCCAACAGTGGTTGAAGATGAATTTTACTGGGTGAAGGAGTTTTCATACAACCAAAGAAGGCTGGTGATAAGCTACAGCTCCAAAAGGGCTAAAAAGGACGCCGCCGATCGCTCCCGACTCATTGAACGGCTTCTGAAAAAGGTAAAGGACGGCAAGGTCAAAATAAAAGATGTCATTCCGAACTACGGTACAAAGAAGTACCTCGCTCTACGCGACAAAGAAGCTTTTGTAGATGAGTCAAAAATAGAACGTGACGCCCTTTGGGATGGCTTACACGGGGTGATTAGTAATACAGACGAGCTTAAGTCCACTCAGATAATTTCCAGATACAGAGGGCTGTGGAGTATTGAGGAGTCATTCAGGATAAGCAAGCATGATCTGAAGATGCGTCCTATTCACCACTGGACTCCGGAGAGGATCCGGGGCCACATCCTGATCTGCTTCATCGCATACGCCCTTGTCAGACAGTCCATGTACAGGATTGCCCATCAGTATGAGCCGATGAGCTTCGAGAAGATCAGAAACGAGCTGTTACACGCTCAGGCCAGTATACTTGTGGATACGGCCACCAACAGGAAATACATCCTGCCTTCGAAAACCACCCCTGTTCAGAAAAAGCTATATCACATCTTCGGACTCAAACGATCAGAGGCGCCAAGACCAATCTCACATTCCGCGCAGTAGCAGGTTAGATTTTGATGAATTATTCC
>JBMFSZ010000227.1:0-6168 GCA_049967315.1 Desulfomonilaceae bacterium | reverse complement strand
CTATGGACAAACTTGCGGATGCCATAATGCTTATTTATCAGGAGGGGCATATACTTACGAAACCCCTCCTCAATACTCTTCTCAAAAAAGAGCGAGCCCATCTCGAGGTTATAGAGTCAATTCTTGAAGAATGCGTAAGCAAAGGAATGCTTCGTTCATGTAACGTTCGTGTGGTGGCTAACCTTATCAAGTCGATGGTTGACGCATGGGTCCTCAAAAGATGGGATCTTCGCGGATACGCCAGTGCGCTGGACATGGAGAAAATCATTATTGATCTCCTTTTTCAGGGTCTGGCCGAGCCCGCTTCATTTCAAGCGCCAAGTCAAACTGGCGAACAGACCCTAGAGGGTAAATCGGCCATCGTAGTTAATGGTGGAACTGTACTTAGCACCGCCGTAATATCCTTTCTCCTATCCAGAGGCGTTACTGTGGCGGCGCACATGGACACCGTAAAAAAAGGTCGGGAATACGCTGTGATAAAACCTGACCAGTGGCAAAATTTCAAAAGCTATCTGGTGACTGAACACGGGCCTATGACACCGGAACTTTTCAGGAAGATCGAAGACGAGGTTGGTCCACCGGACATTTACATTCACGATACGGGAGTTGGCGCGCTGACGATGGCCGGCGCCATGCGAGGCGGTTCGACCGCAGGCCCCAGGCTTCGTGAAAACGTCGCTTGCGCACAGGATATTGCCGGGATGGTTCAGGAGAGTATGTGCAAGAGGTCATACGGGCGGGTCATCTATCTGGCTCCATGGGCATGGGACAGGTGCGTTGATCCTTTGAGCTACGATGTTTGCAAGGCTTCGGTGATTGCGCTGACAACGGCTTGCGCTCGTCAGGTAGCCCGTTTCCAGGTCAATGTAAATTGTATCGTGCCCGGATTTATAAAAACCATCCGCCCTTCAGCCTTGCAAAAAGACCTCTGTGACCAGTTGACAAAAGAAATTCCAGTGGAGCGTATGGGTGAGTTGTCGGACATCACTAACGCTGTGTCATACCTTGCTGGCGATTTGTCGAAGTATGTCACTGGGCAGGCGATCAGATGTGACGGTGGTTTTGACATGTACGTGACTCAATAGGGTGGCTTTGTGAAGCGATATTGCGCCGAAGACTTTGCCAGTCACTCAAATAAACTTCATTCAAATGGGAGAAATTCTCTTCTTCACCGCAGGCAGAGGTTAATATGGGATCAATTTACGAAAAAAAGCCTTGGTTAAATTTCTATCCAGAATGGTTTGATCGTAACCTTGAAGTTACGCTGGCTACGGCTCGGGATGATTTTCTGAAAACGGTTGGATCCAGGCCGGACGCTCCAGCGATCTATTATTTCGATCATGTAATCTCCTACGGGGAACTGAATCAGCTTTCAGACGCTTTAGCCGCAGGATTTAGGGATCTTGGTCTGGAAGAAGGTGATCGGATTGTTCTCCATCTTCAGAACATCCCACAATTTCTTATCGCCACTTACGCGGCCTGGAAAGTCGGTCTGATAGTTGTGCCGCTAAACCCGATGTACAAGGAGCATGAACTGTCGTATTTTTGTCATGATTCTGGCGCCAGGTTGTTCATTACTCATGATGAAATAGCGAACTCCCTGGATCTTTCTTTTCTGGAGCAAACCAATGTCAAGCAGATGATTACGACTTCGGCTCTTGATTTTTTACCGGATGGCGCAAGGATAGCCGAATCCCTGAAAGGGGTGAAGGCTGTAGAGGTAAAAGAAGGCCTCAAATTTCTTGACATCCTTGCAAAATTTAAGGGGATGGCCCCTGTGTACAGCCAGCTCACTCCTGACTCGATAGCCTACCTAACCTATACGTCCGGCACTACCGGCCAGCCCAAAGGAGCGATGAACACGCATGGAAATTTGGCGTTCAATGCCCGGGTATATCGCGCGGCCATGCGAATAGGACTCGATGACGTTGTCTTGGGTGTAGCTCCACTGTTTCACGTAACGGGCGAAGTTGCGCACTCGGCCATAGCCGCATTGGCAGGCATTCCAGTTGTCCTTTTCTACCGCTTTGATCCGGATGAAGCGCTCAGGCTCATAGAGCGCTGGAAAGTCACCATGACAGTGGCGTCGATTACCGTTTACATCGCAATGATGAATCACCCGGATATAAAAACACGGCGTCTGGAGAGCTTTGTGAAGGCTTACAGTGGTGGAGCCCCGGTTTCGAAGGCTCTGGTAGACCAGTTTGAGTTACTGACTGGCCTGCGGCTCTACAATGTTTACGGGATGACGGAAACAAACTCGCCGTCGCACATCGTGCCGTTGGGAATGGAGGCCCCTGTGGATCCGGAAAGTGGAGCGCTTTCCGTTGGGTTGCCTGTACCCAATAGTATTTCGAAGATCATGGATCTTGAAGAGGGCGTTCGGGAATTGGCGCCGGGTGAAATTGGCGAAATAGTGAACCGAGGACCAATGATAGTTCCTGGGTATTGGAACAAGCCGGAGGAGACGGACTACGCAATCCGGGATGGATGGCTCTTTACCGGAGACGTAGGGAAGATGGATGAAAAGGGATGGTTCTACGTGGTGGACAGGAAAAAGGACCTTATCATTGCGTCAGGTTACAAGGTTTGGCCCAGGGATGTTGAGGATGTCCTGTATCAACATCCTTCTGTACGGGAAGCCGCAGTGGTCGGAGTTCCGGATCCATATCGGGGAGAGACAGTCAAGGCTTTTGTGGCTTTGAAAGAAGGATTAGAAGGTACGGTGACTACTGATGAAATCATATCCTTCTGCAAGGCTCGTATGGCTGCTTACAAGTACCCCAGACATGTTGAATTCGTCACAGCCATTCCCAAGACCCTAACGGGAAAATTTTTGAGAAAAGATCTCCGTGAAAAAAAATAACTGTTCAAGGAGAATACCGCCATGGCGATGATGACAGGAAAAGAATACGTAGAATCTCTCAGGGAACTGAGCCCAGAAGTGTATTTCATGGGGGAGAAGATCCCCAATGTGGTTGATGAGCCGATGTTTGCGCCTCACATTAACACCGCGGCTATGACATACGAGCTAGCTCATGATCCCGAGTATTCGGACATAATGACCGCAACGTCGCATTTGACCGGAAAAACAATCAACCGGTTCACGCATATTCACCACAGCGTCGAGGATCTGGTAAAGAAAGTCAGGATGATGCGTTTACTCGGGAGAAAAACCGGTACGTGTTTTCAGCGGTGCGTAGGCCTCGACGGTCTTAATGCGCTTTACGTCATAACATGGGCCATGGACGCCAAGCTGGGAACCAGTTATCACAAGCGTTTCAAGGATTTTCTGGGTTTTGTGCAGGAGAATGACCTGATGTCAGCTGGGGCCATGACGGACGCTCGTGGTGATCGGAGTCTCAGGCCTCACCAGCAGAAAAACCCTGACATGTACCTCCATATAACGGAGAGAAATGACGACGGAATAATAGTAAACGGCGCTAAACTTCACATTACCGGTGTGATTAATTCTCATCAAATCATAGCCATGCCTACCAGGGCGATGGGCCCAGAGGATAGAGACTTTGCCGTAGCTTTTGCGACGCCAGTTGATACCAAAGGCATTAAACTGGTTTTTGCCCGTCAGACTAATGACATGCGCCGTCTTGATGGCAGCCTGGATACCGGAAATCCCAAATATGCCAATGTGGGTGGAGAAGCGCTCGTAATCTTCAAGGACGTGTTCATTCCCTGGGAAAGGGTTTTTATGGCCGGTGAGCACGATTTTGCCGGGCAACTGGTGGAAATATTTGCCGGCCACCACAGGGCGAATTATGGTGGTTGCAAGGTGGGACTGGCGGATGTAGTCACTGGGGCTACCTATTGGTTGGCTGATGCTCATGGTGTGGCCAAGTCGTCACACATCCTAGACAAACTGACCGAAATGACTTCTATGGCGGAGACTTGCTGGTCGTGTTCTCTGGCCTGCTCGTACGAGGGACGCAAAACACCTTCTGGGGCATATAACATTAATCCTCTGCTTGCCAGTGTCACCAAACTGAACATTACAAGGATGGTTTATGAATGGATGCGCATAGCCCAGGATATAGCCGGAGGCAAGATCATTACTTTGCCTTCCGAGGAGGATCTAGGCTCCAGGGAAATGGGAGATGTGATCACGGGCTATTTTGCGGGCAGGGATGGGGTGGATGTAAGGAATATACTCAAAATGCTACGGCTTGTTGAAAGCATGTCGGTGGGCGCCGGTCTCCCTGAAGCCATGCACGGCGCCGGGTCTCCTGCGGCCCAGAAAATTATAATTGCCCGCCGCAGCGGTATAGAAGACAAAGCTTCACTGGCTGAAACTATCGTCGGAATAAAACGGGATGAATCTTTTGAAAAGATAGTTGGTAAACCTGAAAAGGATTACATGGATGACGTGGCTGAAAAGCTCCGAAGTGAAAAGGTAAAAATTTGCCGACGCGTTACAGGGTAGGGACCGCCTCCACACCGATAGGCGCCATTAACATTAATGATCCAGATTTAGATAAGGATGAGTTGCAATGTACCAAGATTTGTTTGATCTTAGTGGCCGGGTAGCATTAGTAACAGGGGCGTCCAAAGGCCTTGGGAAGTCGATTACGATGGCGCTAGCGGGCGCTGGAGCAGACATGGCGTTGTATGCCCGAAATCGTAATGACCTGGAGGCCGTGAAAGCTTCGGTAGAATCTTTGGGGCGCAGGGCCGAAATTTTCTGTGTTGACGTACTGGACAAGAAAACACTGGACGATGCCGCACAGGCAACTGTAAATACTTTCGGTCATATCGATATTCTGGTTAACAATGCCGGTGTAAACATAAGAAAACCTGTTCTCGAACTGGCCCCTGAAGAGTGGGACCTTGTCATCGATACCAACCTGAAAGGTTATTTCCTTATGGCTCAGGCCGTTGTCCCTCACATGCTGGCCAGGTCCTCTGGAAAAGTCATCAATATGGCTTCAATCCTGGGAGCGGTGGGGCTCCCTTCTCAATTGGCGTATGCTTCAAGCAAGGGTGGCGTAATACAGATGACGAAAGTCATGGCGCTTGAATGGGCCAAACAGGGCATACAAGTAAACGCAATAGCTCCAACCTATTTTGAAACCCCATTGGTCGCCCAATTAAGAAATGACCCTGAAAGATATAATTTTATTGTTGAACGGACCCCCATGGGGCGTTGGGGTCAGCCGGATGAAATTGCGGGAATTTCTATTTTTCTCGCTTCTCGAGCCTCGGATTTCATTACAGGACAAACAATGTTCATTGATGGAGGCTGGACAGCGTGGTGAAAAATTTGCCTGACGTCGAGAGTGTATCCTAGCGAAGGATCCTTAGCCGATAGCTGGAAGGTTGAATTTCATTGGGCCTGAAATTGGCCAGTAAGAAAGGAAAAAGACATGGATCAGCATGGAACGACGCGAAGGGATTTTCTGAAGGCGGGGCTGGTAACCGCAGCCGCGACGGCTTTGGGGGCAGGAGCAGTTAAACCGGTGGGCCTGTGGGCGGCGACGCCCAAAATCAAGGGTCCGATCAAAATTGGCTACCAGACTATATTGTCTGGAACACTGGCGGGGTATGGCGAGTTCCACAAGATGGGCGCCTTGATGGGGGTTGAGGAGATTAACGCCAATGGCGGAATTGCGGGTAACAAAATAGAAATTGAATTCCGTGATTCGACTTTGGCGGCGCCGGCCTGTATTCAGAATGCTCGCTATTTCGTTGATAGCTGGGGAGCAGACTTCCTGGCGGGCATTGACTCGTCTGGCCAGGCTTTAGCTTTGGCGCCCGTAATGGCCGAGCTGGATAGGGTCCTTATGGTCACTCATGCCGCTACAGAAAAGCTTACAGAAGACGAAGTGTTTAAAAAGAAAATCAAGCAGGTGTTTCGTATCTGTACTCCAACCTACCAGGACGGGAATGCCGCTGCTTTCGTGGCTAAAGATTTGCCTGCGACTACGTGGGCAACGATAAACCCAAAGTATGAATATGGCTACACCACCTGGAACATGTTCAAGGATACACTTGGGAAACTCAAACCCGGAGTGAAGTTTACCGCTGAATCCTGGGCGCCTTTTGGAACTACCGATTTTAGGCCTCACATCAACACGATCCTTGATGCCAAGCCCGAGGGATTATACTCCGTTGTTTGGGCAGGCGAGCTTATTACTCTGGTGAAACAGGCCAAGC
>JBMFSZ010000226.1:0-6181 GCA_049967315.1 Desulfomonilaceae bacterium | reverse complement strand
TCGGTCACATGGCATTTTTGAAACCAGCTCTAGCCTTTGAAGACCTGCACTGGATGGATAGGAGTTCGGAAGAAGCAGCCAAGTACCTTCTCGACAGTATACCAGGCGCAAGGGTATTGATGATATTTACGTACCGCCCGGAATTGCCTCCTTTGTGGGGTGGTAAATCCTTTCACAGTCAGGTCACTCTAAATCGCCTCTCCAATCGTGAAACCCTGGCATTGGTAGCCCACTTGCTGGGTAGCGACAATATTGCGCCTGATCTCCAGGAACTCATACTGGCAAAGACAGAGTGAGTCCCCTTTTTCATCGAGGAACTCGTGCGATCACTGAGGGATCTGGAAATAATAAGGCGCACGAACGACAAATATCATCTAGCGAAAGACATTGATCGCCTGACTATTCCTTCCACGATCCAGGACGTGATCATGGCCCGAGTAGATTCGCTGCCGGAAGGTCCGAAGGATGTGCTTCAAGCTGGCTCTGTCATAGAAAGAGAATTTGGCTACGAGCTGATAAAGTCTGTTACGGGTTTCCCAGAACACGAATTGCTTCACCATCTCTCAGTTCTCAAGGACACTGAACTCTATGAGCGAGGGATTTTTCCGCAATCAACGTATGTTTTCAAACATGCGATTACTCGTGAAGTCGTTTACAATTCTATCCTGGCCAAACGCAAGAGACTCCTTCATCACACGATCGGCAAAACGATCGAAGAGCTATACAGAGAAAATATCGGGGATCATTACGGAGCACTGTTAGAGCACTATCTTGTGAGCGAGAGTTACGACAACGCAGCCGAATATGCTCGACTAGCCAGCAAGAAGGCGCATAAGACTGCTTCCATAAATGATGCGATCTCATTCACCGAGAAACGTATAGCATGCTTGGAAAAATTACCTAGGACCGAAGAGACACTGACACAAATCATGGACGCCAGAACGATTCTTGGGATGTATATGACACAAATGCAGCGGTTTTCAGATGCCGTAAAGGTCATTGATCCGATAATCCATGCCGCAGAGGAAAGAAATTATAAGAGAAGGCTTTGTCAGATCTACACCATCATAGGCGCAAATGAATTTTTCGTAAGAGAAAATATTCAGAATGCTAAAGAATATTCGTCCAGACCACTGGGACTGGCGAACGAATTAGGCGACATGGTTTCTTCAGTCTTGGCAACCTACAATTTATCGATGGCGCTCACCTTTAACTGTGACTTCGAAGAAGCGATTACGCATGCCAGACGGGTCATAGACATAAACATCATGGGAAAACATGTGTGGGGCTTGTCAGTGGCGAAAAGCCTAGAAAGCTTCATCTCTTACGTCCGAGGGGACGCTGAAATGAGCCGTCTCACAGGCGCCGAAGCTGTGAAGCTTGCAGAGGAAAGCGGTGACATATTTTCAAGTTCCGAAGCGTACTCCTTTGGTGGTACTGGCTGCTACTGCAAGGGGTTTTTCCCCGAGGCGCTTGAGTGTCTGGGTAAAGGGGCCGATCTTTGCGAAAGAATAGACTTGCCCGGACTTGGCATTTGGGCAAGGTTGCATTTAGGTGAGGTCCATGTTGAATTGGGGGATTACGAGAGCGCCAAGAGTCAATATCGAAGAGCAGCAGACGTGCTTGAAAAGAACCGCATGTTTCCCTCGTGGACGAACCTAATAAGGACAGGTTTGACAAAAGCAAAGGTCATGAACCACGAAAGGGATGTCGACCTGGAATGTCTTCATTCCTATCCAGGCGTCAACAGACTAAAGGTTTGCGAAGGCTGGATGCGTAGGTACCTCACTGAGATCTTTCTCATAATCGACAGTAACCACACATCAGAAGCAAAACACTGGATCGAGCAAGCGATCGAGGTACACCAACAAAACGGCATGAGGTTTTATCTTGGCAGGGATTATGCCGTGTACGCTGAGCTGTTTAAACGGATAGGTAATAAAAAAGAGGCCAAAGAGCAACTGGGCAAGGCGATAGACGTCTATAGGCAATGTGGCGCCGATGGATGGGTGACGAATGCTGAAAAAGAGCTGGCGAAACTCTCCTGACACGTAACTGGACTTTCGGCCAAAAGTGGAATTATGAAGTGTCCAAAGCGCCGGACTGAACTGCCTAAGCTAGCACAGGAAAAGAGAGGTCGAAATGTTAGGATGTGATCTTGAAGTGGTGATATTCGCACACCTCGGGGCAAGCAGGGCAGGCTGTGGAGGGGTAGCTATTAAATTAAGCTAGCACATATTAATTTTCTGGTTAAATTCGAACCCTGTCATTATCCTGTCTTGCTGGAACTGGTCGGGATGGGATGCGAACTGTTTGAAATGTTTGATCAAATGGAGATAGATCTTAAGACAGCCTAGGATCTTGGCACATATTTCAGAAACTAAGTGATTCCCTAAGCTCTTAATAACAGAAATGCGTAACCAACTGATTCACGAATATTTTGACATAAATC
The DNA here is from genome assembly GCA_049967315.1 of Desulfomonilaceae bacterium. Classification (GTDB taxonomy): domain Bacteria; phylum Desulfobacterota; class Desulfomonilia; order Desulfomonilales; family Desulfomonilaceae; genus CAJBEZ01. The sequence continues at coordinate 3,729 of JBMFSZ010000226.1, read as the reverse complement.
TGGACATTTTCTGGCGGACTGTCACGATTGACTTTCCTCTAATCAGAGAACAATTGCACAGTATTCCGGGAGCTTTGATCGAGTAACAAGACTCCTCATTAGTGAGGCGGAGAGGAAACTCTTCATGGTCCTTTTTGCCAGGTAAATTTCTTGGGCTTAGCTAAATTGAATGGTTGAGGAATATTTTGCTCTGGTTTTGTAGAGGATCGGGCCGTTAGGGAGGTTTTTGGTCAATCTTAACACCAGCAACATAATTTAGTAACAAATCTGGATGCAAAAACAATGTTATAAGGAATTCAAGGAGTTCGCCGTTAGAGGGAATGTCATTGACATGGCTGTCGGGATAATAATAGGAGCGGCCTTTGGCAAAATAGTTAGCTCATTTATCAACGACATATTAATGCCGCCAATAGGACTCCTGATCGGAAGCGTGGACTTTTCGGGTCTTTTCCTAAACTTGTCCGGTAAACCGTATCAAAGTCTTGTCGCTGCAAAGGAAGCGGGCGCAGCTACGATAAATTACAGTATCTTTTTGAACACTGTCATAGACTTTGTGATTGTGGCATTTGCGATATTTTTGCTTGTTCGCGAAATTAACAGGCTGAAGCGTGCGCCGGCTGTCTCAACAAAAGATTGTCCCTATTGCTATTCCAAGGTTCCTCTCAAGGCTACTAGATGCCCCTATTGTACGTCTGAACTGAAATTGGCCTAAAGGTGTACGATTCATGGATATCCTTTCAATATAACGATACAGGAGGATGCCCATGAATCGAGAGATCCGGATACGACCAAAATGGATTCGGCTTTACGAACGGACTAATATAGTGATTCTCGAAAATAATAGTGAAAAGAACGCGATTTCTTGATCAAGATGTGATTTTCTTATTGCATGTCTCGTAAACGAAACATTCCGAATAAAGAGAACTGCACGCTTTTCCGTAGGCTTCACGACGAAGGTTTTCGGCTGAAAGTCCCCCGTCCCTAGCTCGATGGTCAGGCTGAAGAAAAGAGGAAACCCTTCATAGAGTTGATCAGGAAGTTGCTGGGCGATCAGGGCATAGGCTGTTGGTTTCTCGACTAGTGTGGCGTCGAAGGAGACCCTCGCCCGCTCATCGACCGACTCACCGACGCTCTCACACGGTTCCCCAACAGGCAAGATGAAAACACCAAGACTTGCGCCATTCCGGCAGAACTTTAGAGAAACGCTATAACACCATAGACATTTGAAGTCATCGGTTAGTTCAAGCAGCCAAAGATCTGAATCGAATTGGACTGTGAATAATTTCTTGCAAAATTATATCTCTAATGTAAATTTACAATGTAATTCTACATTATAGAAGTAATAACGCATGAACATCCCAAGAACTGATTATATACCCCGTCTCCTGATCTGCCCTAACCGTTCCTTTTTTCTGTTTGGACCCCGTGGGGTCGGTAAAAGCACCATGCTACGGCATGCGCTCCCGGATGCTGTGAATCTGGACCTGCTCGACGCTTCCCTGTATATGGAACTTTCCAGAGACCCTCATCGACTTGAGGCCATCATAGGCCGGCAGCCGGAGCAAACCTGGATAGTGATGGATGAAATCCAGAAAGCGCCGGAGTTGCTGGATGAAGTACATCGCTTGATGGAGTCGCGACGTTGGCGGTTCGCTCTATGTGGATCATCCGCTAGAAAATTACGACGTGGCGGTGTCAACTTGTTAGCCGGGAGGGCGCTGACTCTCAATTTAGAAGGCTTTTCGGCCAAAGAGTTGGGAACAAAATTTGATTTAACAAGGTCATTGAATTGGGGAATGCTGCCGTTTGTTCAAGAAGATCCGGATCAAGCCCCCGAAATCCTCTCAGCGTATTTGAATACCTATCTTAAGGAAGAGATCCGGGAAGAAGGATTGGTCCGAAGGGTCCCTCCCTTTGTCCGATTTCTGAACTTGGCTGGACAATTCAATGGACAGCAGGTCAATCTGGAAAACATTTCCAGGGAAGCGGCCGTATCCCGCAGTACGGTCGATACCTATTTCTCTATCCTGGTTGACACTCTGATTGGATATTTTTTACCAGCCTGGCGACCAGGGTTCAAAGTTCGTGAAACATCCCATCCCAAGTTCTATTGGTTTGATCCGGGTGTGGCGAGAGCAGCGGCGGATTTGCTCCAAGATCCCGTTGATCGGGTTTGGCAGGGATTTGCCCTGGAAACTCTGGTCTATCATGAACTTCGGGTCTACAATGAGGTCAGTCGCAAGCTTCGGTCACTGTTTTTCTATCGCACTCCTGCCGGGATGGAAATAGACTTTATTATTGAAACTGCGAGGCGGCAGTTTGAAAATCCTCCTCATGTGGTAGCTGTGGAAGTAAAAAGGGCCGAACGCTGGGACCGGGCTTGGGAAAAGCCCCTAAGATCCATAACCAGTGGTCCTGGACTTAAAATTGACCGCCTGATCGGAATTTATTGCGGCTCACGGACTTATCAATTTGACGATATCACTGTATTCCCGGTCGAAGACTTTATCTCGGCCCTTTTTGCCGGGGAAATCTTTTAGGTTAAATCAAACGGTAATCAACCGCAGCCCAATCCGGTCCCCGAGCATCCGCACCCCTTTCTGTTGGTTAACTGTCTTGATTTCAGGCTGGCCGGATTGCCTCCTTCATAAATAGTTTTTAATCCATCGGCTATGAAGCCGTTCATTTCGACCGGTATGATCCCATGCTCTTCAAGAATCTTCCTGGGATTGCCCCCGATTCCACTAACGAGCACTGCCCTGCAGTCTTTAAGAATGTGGGCCATCTGTCTCCATCTTTCATCACCCGAACCTGGTTCCGGAGCTTCCCGTTCTTCGAGAAGCACATAGTTGCTATTGCTCCTTCCCCAGATCTGAAACTTGTACGCTTCGCCAAGGTGCTGATTGACGAGCATGCCTTCAAGTGAGGCCACCGCCACATACGGCTTTCCTTTAAGCGAAGCGCCATTCATAGTGGCCTGCCTCATGAGTTCGTTTGTCCGGTCCGGGTTAAAGTCTTTTCCGAGAAGTCCAACAGCGTCAGCTCGACATCTGGCGCAATGTCTCATTTGCGGAAGGAATTTTTCAGCTTCTTTTCGCAATCCGGAAATAGCCTCAGGAGAAGGTTCTCTTATATTCTCAAACGGTGTTCCCTTATTTGGATAAATCACCATGCAATTCTGGATGTCGACATCCAGTTCAGCCATTTTTCTTGATACTTCGAGGACGTGAGAATCATTTATGCCCGGGATAGTAACCGTGTTTATCTTGACTATTATTCCTGCTTCCTTCAGCGCCCTGACAGTTCCAATCTGGCGCTCCAGAAGTATTTCAGCAGCTTTCCTTCCTCTGTAGATGACCTTCCCGTCCCTGATCCAACTGTAAATCTTTTCACCGACATCCGCATCTACGGCGTTAATCGTAATGCTGACATGTGAAAGTTTAAGACGTTTCAGGTCCTCCAAATACGGTAAAACATTCAAACCGTTGCTGGCCAGACACATCAGAAGGTGGGGAAACTTATCACGAACCAGGTTCAGTGTTCTGATTGTCAGTTCCGGTGTCGCGAAAGGGTCACCAGGCCCGGCAATACCAACCACGCTAATGTTAGGAACCTCAGCCAGTATTTTTTCCAGATATTCTACGGCCTGAGAGGGGTTCAGGATTGCGCTGGAAACTCCGGGCCTGCTTTCATTAACGCAATCGTATCGTCGATTACAATAGTTGCACT
>JBMFSZ010000225.1:0-6195 GCA_049967315.1 Desulfomonilaceae bacterium | reverse complement strand
CTTAATTAGTATAAGTTCCGCGACACCTTGAGAAAATGCCGCGGATCATTTTTGTAGCGTTCACGACAACTTGCCCCTGAACACAATAAATACAATATCGAAGATCTCTATCATTGAAAAAAGTTTTAATAATTTTTCTAGGATGGCCAGCGGCGGCCTATCAGAGTTCTCCGTAGCGTACCCAGTGCCCTCAAAGTGATTTAGCCTTGTCTAAGACAGATGTCTGAAACAAGAGACTTGTTGGCGCCGTTTCCCCCCAAAAAAACAGATCAGGAATGGAAAATCGGAACCTAAAGGGTTATCTCGACCTAGTGATTTATGACAGGTGGTAAATATGGACTATCCAATCTTTTAAAGCAAGGCAAAAATTATAAGTTTAAATTCTCGCCGTCGTACAACTGATTTTGGAGGAAACCCAGTTCTTTTGTCTGTGCTCAAATGGCAGGAGGTCAACCTAAGTAGACTATAACGGCGATAGACTCAACGCAAAACGACGTTGCCAAGAAAATAGGTCGGCGTTTTAGTAGCTTAATCCTGTTTCTCGCAAGACTGGATTATACGCCTTAATGCAGGAGGGACAAAAACGGTTTCCAGGTCAAAGCGGCGCAGCGATCTAGCAATCAACTTGATTTTTCTCTTTTTAGAATCATTTTTATCTATCAGTATAAGGTGATCATCCAGAAGCCTGCAATAACCACCCATAGCCCTAACAGGCCCTTTAGAGAGGTTCTCGTACCTGAGCTTGACACCCAATCGGTTTGCCAGATCTTCAAGTTTTGATAACAGATCAATGTCGTTCATGCCTCTAATCCAAAAATCTTAGATTTGTATGTTCGATTAGGTTTTAGAACCGCACTTGTCAAGAAAAATGCTACTGACACGGTTGAGAAAGAAGGATCTCCAAACCCACCTGAACAAAATATCTCAGGTCAGCTTTGGTGAATCTTGACAATGACCGTGTTTGTCTATAACATGCGGTAACTTGTGTGTTTGTAACATATTGAATAAATTATGTTTTAATTTGGAGGTATTTGGTGAGGACGTCTGAAGTAATAGACTTGGTGGCCCAGGAAGCGGGTATAACAAAAAAGGCGGCTTCAATAGCGTTGAAGACCGTAGTTAAGGCTGTTCAGGATTCTTTGAATAATACCGACGGCATGATTCGCATCCCTGATCTGGGAACGTTCAGAGTCATCCAGAAAAAAGAGCGAATGGGCACTAATCCTAAAACAGGAGAGAAAATCAAGATCCCCAGCGCGACGGTGCCCAAGTTCACAGCGTCTGCCACTTTAAAGAAGTTGGTTGCCAAGGAGGGGTAATTCATTCGTCGTTCCTGGCTCGTAAACCTGGCGCTATTTTGCGCGACTTTAGTGACCACTACAGTCGCAGGCTCATTGTACGCCAATAAAGAGTTAATTTCATGGATCTCTTTTTTTGTTAATGGACTGGTTTTTTCAATTCCGTTGATGTCCATTCTCTTAGTCCATGAGATGGGGCATTTCCTTGCGGGCAGACGTCACCATCTGGATGTGACACCGCCCTATTTCATACCAGCTATCCCGCCGGTGGGAACTTTCGGCGCATTTATAAAAATTCGTTCGATAATTCCAGACCGGCAGGCTCTTATAGAGGTTGGCGCCGCAGGCCCGGTTTGCGGCGCTATCGTTGCTATCCCATTACTTTTCGTTGGAATCAGCCTTTCGCATATCCAGCAAGGGGCCCCTGGGGGGGCAGGAGGGGGCCTTTCATTCGGCACTTCAATAATGCTCGAATTAGCCTGTTGGGTGTGGTTTGGCCATTTCTCAAATCAGGTTGTTATAATTTTACATCCTATCGCTATCGCGGCTTGGTTCGGGCTTTTCGTTACCGCCATGAACCTGTTACCGATGGGGCAGTTGGATGGTGGGCATGTGGTATATGCGATGTTTGGGTCCAAAATTGCGCGATATGTGAGTTATGGGGTCTTTGGAGCTTTGATTCCTTTGGGATATCTGACTTGGCCAGGGTGGATAATGTTCGCCGCTCTTGGGCTATTGATTGGTTTGAAACACCCACCTCCTCTGGATACAACCAGCCCGCTCTCTAAATCTGGTAAGACACTCGCCTGGTTGGCCATAGTCTTGTTCGTGGTCACTTTTGTGCCCGCTCCTATCAGTGTGTTCTAAAGATACTCCATGTGTCCGCGCGATTTTACAATCAAGAAATTGTGATCCTGCGGCTGTAAAGTTAAGGCGCCTTTATGGTCTCGAGTGACTGTTTGCTCCTTACGAAAGAAGTTATGGCTGTGAGGGCAGCGACAAAGGCTCCTGAAAAATAAGCGTAACGTAACCCGGATAGAAACAGGGCCCCCTCTTGATGATTTAGGTAATGCTTTCCAAGGACACTTTCATCCACGAATATGTGCAGAACGGCTCCCGCTATAGCTATTCCACAGATCATGCCGACATTTCGGACTGTTGCGACTATCGCTGAAGCTACTCCAGCATGTTCTCGAGGCACCACGCTCATAGCTGCGCTAGTATTAGGAGACTGAAAAATACCAGTTCCGACACCAAAAATAGCTAGCCTCAACGCCACATCCATCGGCGTGGCCGAAGGTGGGAGTAATGCCATCAAGAGTAGCCCCAGGCAACTGATTGAGCCTCCAATACATGATAGCAATCGCGTGCCGGGCCTGTCGGACAAAGTGCCACTTAGTGGCGCGGTTATAATTACAGCTATCGGGAACGCTGTCATAACTTTTCCGACAGCCTCAGGACCACAATGGAGAGCGCGCTGCAAAAAAAATGGGGTTAAAAAGGCCATTACATATTGGGAGACAAAGTTGAAAAATGAACTTAGGCAGGCAAATGAAAACGTGGCGGAGTGAAATAGCCTGAGGTTTAACATGGGAACAGGTGTTTTGGTTTCTATAATAAAAAATGTCACACCGCCTATTATCGAACCAGCCAGGGCCAGAATGGTAACCATGTTCATCCCGTCGCTTTGGAGCCTATTGATGATCATGATAGTCGAAAACATGAAAACAAAAGCAGCTAAGGCTCCCCAAAAATCAAGTTTAGCCCTTTTTAGCTCGAATGATGGGATTACCTTAAATCCTACAATTAACGCGACGATCCCAATCGGCAGATTGATTAGGAACGTGAATCGCCATCCGAACAGGCCTGTGAGAAATCCGCCAAGCGATGGGCCAATGGCCAAGCCAGCGGAAATGCTTATAGCGAATATCCCCAACGCTCGGCCCAATTCGGTTGGAGGAAAACTCGCCGTAATAATCGCAAAGGGAACGGCCATCATCATGCCTGCAGTGATCCCCTGCACCGCCCTGGAAATGATCAGCCAAAACATTGTTGGAGCAAGCCCACATAGGCCAGAAGAGATTATGAAGCCACCCAGACCGTAGAGAAAGACTTTTTTGTACCCGATCACATCTCCTAGTCGACCATAAAACAGCAAAAGGCTACTGACCGTTAGGAGATATATCACCGGAACCCATTGCGCAGTCGATATGTCCGTGTGGAAGACTTCAGTGAGAGTAGGGAGAATTACGTTAACCATGCTGGCGTCAATTGGGACCATAATCATCCCGGTCATGACCGACGCCAGTATGAGGTATCTTTTTTTCAAATTGCCTCCTAATTCTGCCGGCTATAGAGCGACCAATCAGTTCAGGGTAGTGTCATATCGATGATTTTCCAGCCAGTCTCGAATATGCTTTGGCAATGGCTATTACACCAAACGCGAAAAGGAATTCTATAGCATATAGGCCTAATGCTGGGAACTGCACTAACCCAGTCACCAAAGGATCGCTGAAAATCATTTCGCCAGCCACTTTGCCGAGGATGGCCGCTCCTACATAAATAATGAATCGGTATCGGCCCATTAGCCTGGATAACAGATCGCTAGCGAAGACAACCAGAGGAATACTTAGAGCAAGACCAAAAATCAACAGAAGCAAATTGCCTTTCGAGGCTGCAGCGAGAGCCAGGATATTATCCGTCGACATTGTGACGTCTGCCACTGTTATGATCCAGATGGCGCTCCATAGGCTGGTTGCCCGTCGACCGCTTTCGTGGACTGCGCCGTCCTGAAGTAACAACTTGCAGCCAATCCAAAAGATAAGCAAACCGCCAACAAGTTTTACAAAATTGAGTTGTAAAAGCTGGGCGGCGAAAAAGGTCAGCGCCACGCGCAAAATGACCGCCAATCCAGCGCCAAAAATGATCCCAACCTTGCGCCTTTTTCTGGGTAATGTTCTGACCGCCATTGCAATTACGACAGCATTGTCACCAGCTAGAACTATGTCTATCAAGAAGATTTGGGTTACTGCGAAAGCAAGGTTTGGCATTGGGCCGGAAAACGTTACCCAATCGAAATTCATCGTCTGCCCCAATTCAATTTCAGCGAAATTGATATAAAAGTCACGGTAACCGGGAGCTTATGGCAGTGTTCCTTGTCAAACCCATGGATTTATTTTCTGTTCTTTTGGGTTCAGCCTCTGTGGTTACACGAGTACATTCAAATAATATAGCTGACCGCTCTCGAGGATGTCCAACAAAGGCTGAGTCTTGGCTTGCCTTCAATTAGTCACTCCGGATTAAACTAATCTTCCTGATGACTGGGTGTTCTCACCACTAGCACGGAACAGCTAGCTCCCCTCAAAACGGCCTCTGCTACACTTCCGAGAACATGATACCTAAAACCTGTCCATCCATGTGTTCCCATGATGATTAAATCAGCTTGCTCTTTCTTTGCGAAATTCAATATTTCGTCAGAGGGGGAACCCACTCTAGTGTGGTAAGTTGCCTCTATTCCGTGTTTACGGAACTCCTCAACAATTTCTTCTAGGTCCGCGTTCACCGGCTCTTTGACCTTTTCGAGAGTTTGTAGTTCGTGGAAACGCATTTTGGGACGGTACGCCTGAACTGGCCATGTCCCAATAACATGAATGATCATTACCTGGGCCCCAGCCGCCTTGGCGTAGTCTAGCGCCCAAGCCTGGGCGATTTCAGAATTCCTGGAAAAGTCTTCACAGAAAAGTATCTTTTTAACTTTCATGAGTTTTTATCCTCCCGCATAGATGGGAAATAATGGGCTATTATGTCAATAGATTTGAAGTTTATTTGATTCAAATTTATATTTAGTTGTTGGCTGTTCTGCGTCTGATATGCTTGACACCTGACCTGCCATAGGATAATCTGATTGTACAGAATTGGAAGTCCTATGAGATTACCCGTTATAATATCTGATAGTGATTTGTTTGATCCTTCAGCAATCTGTGAAGCACAGGTTGGCTTTGTTTTTTATTGGTGGCCCCATCTACCCTTGACGGTGTGGTCCACACAGGATTCCCTAGTGTAACTACTAATTGTAGAACAAAATCAAGACCCACCGTCAAATGACGATGGGTTTTTTGTTTTTCAGGAAAGGAATGAAATTGTGGCCCAACTAAAAACCTTGTCTAAAGAATTGCTTGCTGACATGGAAACGCCTGTTTCTAGTTATCTTAAACTTTGTACCGGTGAATCCGTATCATTTCTTTTTGAAAGCAGCGAGAACGTGGAGAAAATAGGTCGCTATTCCATCATAGCCTGGGACCCCTTGGCTTCCATAGAACTTTCATCGGGAGGACTCAAGATTTCCTCAAAGGGACAAGCTTCAGAAAAACCGATAGATGATTTTTTCATAGCCGTTAGGAAATTGATGGCAGATATGGAATGTGTCGATCTTCCCCAGTTACCTTTCGTAGGGTCACTTGCAGGCTATGTAGGTTACGACGCCATAAGGCTGATAGAAAAACTTCCTAAGCCTTTGCCAGATAATGTCCCTACAGCGTACCTTTGCTATCCTTCGCAATTTGTGGTTTTCGATCATTTGCTAAGGACATTAACTGTTTGCGCGATAGGCGAAAAGGACTCTGATTGCCTTGAAAAAGTAAAAGTAATTGAAGAAAAACTTTCCAAGAATTTGGCTCCGACGGTTGCCAGTAGTTCGTTTTCAATTGAAAGACCGCCGCAGGAACGGTTTGTGAGTTCAGTGCTGAGAGCAAAAGAACACATATTGGATGGGGATATATTTCAGGTCGTCCTGTCCGACCAAATCATCGGGCGTCTTAGCGTCGATCCCTTTCAGGTATACAGGTGGATGAGAGTCAACAGTCCCTCCCCATACATGTTTTTCTTAAAGATAGGTGAT
>JBMFSZ010000224.1:0-6281 GCA_049967315.1 Desulfomonilaceae bacterium | reverse complement strand
GCGGTTTCCATGGCTGCTGTTTTATAGATCTCCAAATTGTCCTTCCACAATTTAAAACTATCGGCAAAATCCTTTCGGTCAGGGTCATGATTGACTACTAATCCATTGCCGTATTTGGTCAACAGCCTATTGGCCTCAGCAACGTCCGTTGAGAAAACCGGGACCCCTTCACTGAGAGCTTTGATCATTGTTGTGGGGGGTGTTTTTTCACCCAACCCTGTTATCACGAGTCCATCAAGGAGGGAATAAAATTCATCGATTTCTTCCATGAACGGTGTCCACTTGAGGTTACTCAGTTTGTATTTGGACGCTGTAACCTGGACCTCTTCGTGAAGAGGGCCATCGCCTACCATGAAAAAGAAGCTATCATCCTTGAACATCTGCAGCCAGTAGGCAAGTCTCAAAAAGCCCAGTGGTCTGTGTTCCTCGTTCAAGGTCCCTATAAAGGCAAATATGGGACGGCTAGAGGGTAACCCCAACCGGTTCAACATTTCTATTCTTTTTGAATCCGGAAGATTTGAGATCGTTGAATTCAAATTGCAACCCAAGACAGGATCAAAGCTGGCGCCAACCCGGTCCAATTGAGTCTTCGCGTGATCAATCCTTTTGGAACCATTGCTAAAAACATGCAATATTTTTCTAACAAAATTGGCTAGGGTATTGAAGGAATCTTTAAATCTCTTGAACCACTTGATCGGTATTTCCTGAAGCAGCAATCGCTGCTCTTCACTGATAATGTCGGATAACATGAGGGCAATTTTTACCACCTTCCTGTCCAGCTTCCAGACGGAAGATCGGAAGGTTTCATTTTCAGCCACTAACTGGAGGATAAGATTGTGTAACAGTGAAACGTGTTCCGGGCCAGTTTGAGCCAAAAAATTTCTGCGTAGGGTGTAAATCGAATGCCTGGACCAGGCGCTCTGGAGCCAACTGCCAGATCTTACGCGATACAGAAACAATCCTTTTGGCACAACATCCAGACTAAACCCCTTAAGAACCAACCGAGCCAGGAATTCCCAGTCATCAGCGACGTGACCCCTTATTCCACAAAACCCTCCCAAAACCTCAAAAACGGATTTCTTGATACAGAAGTTAGCGTCACCAAACACATTGTCCGTAAAACCAAGTTCCAGAGATGCGCCTAAAGGTAACCATTGCCCAATGTAATTATGGCTCTCAGGCCAACCGCCCTCTCCTTTAAACTGGATCATTCCACACGTCAGGCAATCAGCGTCAGACTTTAACATGCCCCGAACAAAATCAGAAATCATGGTTTTTGTGGCAAGATTGTCGGAATCCATAAAAATAATGAGCTCTCCCCTAGACTGGCTTACCGCAAAATTCCTGGTCGGCCCAATGCTTTCGTTTTCCTCCTTCATTATGAAACGCCACGACTTAGCTGCATATTCAGATTCCAGGGACCTGACGATTCCTAGGGATTCAACATCTGTACTCCCATCATCAACTACAATAACTTCAAAATTTTCGTAATCACTCTGAGCGATGGATTTGAGCAAATAGATGAGGTTCTCGCCATCATTGAAATGAGCTACGCATATTGAAACGGGTGGATTCGAATTCGAGGCATTCGCTACTGGATTCTGTTCTGGTGCGGTACAGCTATTACTGTCTCCAGCTCGCTGCAGAGTAATCCCAGCTTCAATATTATCTAGCATCAGGGTTCTGCGCGGGTCTATATTCCATTTCTGGCCACGGCTCCAATCGGAAATGATTCTGGTATGAAAGATTACCTTATCGCTGTTTTCGCAACAGTACCTTTCGGCAAAATTTATGTGATTCTCGAACCACAGATTCCTGGGCGCCTCGAGAATCTGGCGCTGATGAAACTCATGACATAATCTAAACCAACTTATCAACAGTGTTTCATTTAACCCAAGACCAGTTTTTTTGGCTCGTATCGAGATGAAACCAGTAGCGTCAAACACATCAAAGATCACGCACTTGAAATTTGAGTTTGCCAGATACTGATAAATGAGCATAGATTGATCAAGGAAAGGTAAGGAATATAAAGGCCGGAGACCTGAGAACTGGTTTTTGGGTAATTCCTTTTCAGTTAGTGACTTCACCCCCACGTGGCATCCGAAAAGGTTATCCAAATCGTCTTCATGTTTTCGAACATCAACATCATAAGGAACTAGAATAGTAAGGCTTGATATCCGAATCAAGTGAGATATAATCCCATGGGCGTAACCAATATCTAGTTCATCTATTGTGGTGGCGCTTTGACCATGATGTGGCAGGACCAACAGGATTTCGTCCACTTGCGCCTCCTGGGCATCAAATGTGATTACTCGAATTTACCCAAACCGGGGTAATTTTCAAACGAATTCTTTACCCAGTAAAATTTTACAACAAGACTTTTTAAAAATGCCCCGTAAGTCCAAATCCCACCATATTGCGGCAAATCCCAGTATATCTACATTGCTGTTGAATCTTTGGCGTCATTTGAAAAAGCGCCGACAGAGGCAGCTTTTGTTGTTGCTGTTGTTAATGCTCACGAGCGCTTTTTCTGAACTTATTACCCTGGGCGCTGTACTGCCTTTTATCGGAGTACTAACAGTGCCAGAGAAGGTATTCAATTATACCGTAATTGAAAAATTGGTCAGGATAGTAGGGATAACGTCCCCGTCGCAACTTGTAGCCCCTTTGGTCGTGACGTTTGCCCTGACAGCCCTGTTGGCAGGATCCCTGCGATTGCTTCTAGTATGGACTAACGCAAAACTTTCCAATTCAGTCGGAGCTGACATCAGTATCGAGATGTACAGACGGACTCTTTACCAGCCATACAAGATCCATGTTGTTCGAAATAGTAGCGAGGTAATAGATGGCATCACACATAAATCTTGGATCGCGATGGCTACACTACAGGCCGTTTTAACCCTGGCAAGTTCTACGCTGTTATTGATATTCCTGACAATAGCTCTTGTGGCTATTGATCCGTTCGTAGTTTCTGTGGCCGTGTTTGTTTTCGGAGTCAGCTATGGGACAATTTCATGGGCCGCCCGTCGAAAGCTCAAAGCTAACAGCGAACTAATAGCCACGGAAAGCGCTTTAGCGATAAGCGCATTACAAGAAGGTTTGTGGTCCATTAGAGATGTACTCCTCAATTGGACCCAACCATTTTACTGTGATAGTTACAGTCGTGCGGACATTCCGTATCGCAAAGCTTACGGCAGCAATATGTTTATAGCGGTCAGCCCGAGATTTGCCATGGAAGCCATAGGAATGGTCTTGATTGCAGCGATGGCCTACGGTCTTAGCCGCGCATCCGGAGAGGTCTCCACAGCTTTGCCTCTGTTGGGCGCACTTGCCTTAGGAGCTCAACGCATTATCCCGTCTCTGCAGCAAATCTATTCAGCATGGGTCTCGATTACTGGTAATCATGCGTCACTGGCGACGGTAATCGAGTTACTGGATCAGCCTATACCACCGGAAGCGTCCGAACCGGCTCCACCTCCTTTGCAATTAAATGATTCTATATGCTTTAAATCTGTGTGGTTTCGTTATCTGGATAGTGAACCATGGGTGATCAAAAATTTCAATTTAACAATTCACAAGGGATCTAGGATGGGCTTCGTCGGCAGCACCGGTAGCGGTAAGAGCACAGCCATGGATCTTCTCATGGGTCTCCTGGAACCGACAAGTGGTCAGATTCTCGTAGACGGCCTTAACATTACAGGCAAACGACTCCGACCCTGGCAACAATCCGTCGCCCATGTTCCTCAGAGCATTTTCCTCGCCAACTCGACCTTGGCAGAGAACATAGCGCTAGGATTGCCTCGAGAACTCATAGATATGGAAAGAGTGGCGCAAGCCGCTCGTCAGGCTCAGATTGCTGACTTCATTGAAAGTCGCCCAGACGGCTACTTTTCCCAAGTTGGCGAACGCGGAGTAATGCTATCCGGTGGTGAACGCCAAAGAATTGCTATTGCCAGAGCGTTGTACAAACAGGCGTCGATCCTGGTTTTCGATGAGGCTACCAGTTCACTTGACAATGAGACAGAACAGGCTGTGATGGAGTGTATCGAAAACCTCGACAAAGAACTGACTATTCTTATAATTGCTCACCGCCTCACTACCGTTCAGCATTGCGACCAGATTGTGGAACTAGCGGATGGTGAGCTAGTTGCTCAAGGGACTTATGATGAATTGATGGAAACAAGTTCAAGCTTTTTCAGAATGGCCTCCGCCAGAGCAATCAGTCGATAGGAACCATGCTTGGCTCAATTATCCCGAATATGCTTTGTCCTTAGACGTGGGTGTACCAATGAATTCCACCCCGGAAAATATAGCGCGATTGCTCGAAGAAAAATACCTTGAGGATTTTTGTCGTGCCCGAAACATAAGATATTTCAGCTTCAAGGACGCTTTCTGGATGTCTCGAGGCATGCGGCTATTTTCTCCATGGCCCTCTTCCCGACCGATCTCCTTGTCATCTAAGGAACTCCATTTTATGTGGAAGCAGGGGGCAATGTTCCTTCACTATTCGTGCTCCAACGGGAAGCCATATTATCCTGGATACGATCTGGTTGTGGACAACAAGAATTATGATCTGGATTACATCGCAAGTCCCAAACGTCGCCACAATATTCGCTGGGCACTGAAGCGCTGCGCAGTTGAGAGAATCTCTTTCGACTCATTGGTTAAATCATGTCCCCCTCTGATCGAGGATACACATGGTCGTCAAGGTCGAGTATTCAACGATTCTGTCCTGGAAATGTGGAAAAACTACTTCAAATTGGCAGAATCGAATCCGCTGTTTGAAGCTTGGGGCTCGTTTGTGTCCAACCAGCTAGCAGCCTTTCATGTCTGCCTTTGCGTCGGTGGAGCTGTTCACATCGAAATGACTTTTAGCCGCACTGATTTGCTAAAATACCATCCAGTTGACGCGCTGTGTTTCGTTTCAACCCGGCAGTCAATGGCCAAAAAAGCGGTGACCCATGTTTCATACGGTAGGCGTCCCATAACCGGCGAAGCCGAGGGTCTAATAAACTTCAAGACATCAATGGGATTCAAAAAAATTCCAGTGAAAGAGCGAGTGGAAATTAACCCGATCATGAAACCCTTGTTAATTGGTCCGTTTGGCCTAGTCACCCATCATCTTACGGAACGCTATTCCGAGCGTTCCATGTATGCAAGAATGATCTTTGCGGTTACAAGTATACTGCGAGATCAGGTAAATTGATGGGAGACATGATATACAAACACAACCTTTGCGGCCCGGGTTCGATCATGCCCAACATGCCGAATGCTTACTGAGAGATGTTTAGAAAGTTGTACCGCAAGATTTATCGTCTGACCAAGCGTGTTATCAATGGAGAGACAAGGCAAATCCTGTGGGACGTTTATTATAAACTCCGGGGCTTCGACTTGGGCTATGTGCCACTCGAATCGTTGGGAATAAATTCGGAAACCGGTAGCTGGCATGAAAATTCAGGAGGACCTGATCTGGAGAATGTAATGAAAAATCTTCCAATAAGCCCTGATGATTCGATCATAGATCTTGGCTGCGGCAAAGGAGGAGCCCTCATCACTTTTTCCAGGTTCAGCTTTAAATCCATTGATGGTGTAGACGTTAGTCAGGAGCTATTACTGATTGCGAGAAGTAATCTGAGTAAACTCGGCGTTGAAAAGACGACCCTTTTTTGTTCTGACGCGGCTACTTTTACCGATTTGCAGAAGTACAGATTCATATATATGTTCAATCCTTTCCCTACCAGTGTAATGAGCCATGTAGTTGTAAATATTAATGAATCAGTTGCGAAATATCCAAGGAAGCTCACAATTATTTACCGGAATCCGGTTTGCCACGACATAATAGTCAGTAACAGCGATTTTAGGGTAGCGGCCAAATTCGATCATTTTTCAATCCCAATCTGGGTTTACGAAAACGAATATTTAACGAATTAACATGTTGCCACGGGTGTGACATGCGTTTTTCAATTGTAGTTCCTACTCTTAACAGATGCGACTCTCTGAGAACCAGTGTCGCATCGCTTCTTGAATCGAAATTTCCCCCATCAGATTACGAAATTCTTATCGTAGACAATGGTTCAACGGACAACACCAGACAGATAGCTGAGAAATTCATCGAATCGAACTTTGGAACGCCAATCAGGTATTTTTATGAGCCTATACCTGGTTTGCTTTCTGCCCGTCACATGGGAGCGCTGGAATCCAAAGGAGAAATTCTTGTTTACGTGGACGATGACATTGAGGCCGATCAATACTGGTTGAATGCAATATCCGAAGCTTTCGAG
>JBMFSZ010000223.1:0-6294 GCA_049967315.1 Desulfomonilaceae bacterium | reverse complement strand
AGGGTAGCAGCATGAACAAGCAGCTTGCACCTAAAGATCGCGTTCAAGTGTCTCAAACCTTCGGACCACTTCTGTTCCCTATATCGCTCCCACCCCCAAGGCTACTGACAAAATTAGCAACATGCTTCCGACAATGACATGCAAGGTCCTTAGAGTAATTTTCCGAAGCAGGCGTACCCCGATGAATGATCCCAACCAGGCGCACAGGATGCCAGCCATAATTAAGCCGCCCTCGCCGTGTTTGCCGACCGCTGTAAAATGTTGAGAGAAGAAAGTGGCTCCGTAGATGCCAAGTCGTGATACATCCACTACTACGGCTGAAACTACCCCAGTGCTTATGAACTGTTCTTTGTCGAGTCCGGCTCGGATAAGAAAAGCGGCCCGTAATGCCCCTTGAAGGCCGGACAATCCCCCGGAGAATCCTGAGATTGCACCACCCAAAGGGATGTACTTTTCATCAAAAGCCAGGTCCCGGAACCTGGGCAATATATCAAGAAGGGAAAATGCGGCTATCAGGAATGCTATAACGAGCTTTACGGCTGTTATTTCAAAACTCCGACCTCCGATACTGTAACGGACAAGAGGCTCCATTGCCGACATGTAACTGAGAGTAAAGGCGCCTAATGCCGCAAATATTCCAGCCGGTATGGCGAACCTGATCACCACCCTGCGATTCGCGTGTTTGCCGACAAGCGCCACCTTGAAGAGGTTATTGGCCAGGTGAACAACGGCAGTACCAGCCACAGCGACATTTACTGGAAAGAAGAGCGCAAAGGCAGGCATGAGTAGAGTTCCCAGCCCAAACCCTGAGAAAAGAGTGAGGGCGGATACGACAATCGCGACCGTACAAATGACTGCATATTCCATCACGAGTCCTTGATACCCTTTTGGGGCTTTCTCTGCTCAGGAAAGAAACTGCTCTCTTGAGAAAACAATTCTCCAAAAAGCTCTCGGACCTTTTCTCTTGCCTCAAACAGTGTCTGTCTCCCCGAATCAGTGATTCTGTAAACCCGCCGAATCTTTCCAGCGACGAGTTCTTTCTCGGATTTCAAAAGACCCCTTTGCTCCATGCGGTGGAGGAAAGGGTAGAGTGTGCCTGGACTCAGCTCGTATCCGTGTCTCTGCAATTCACGTAGGATTCCCAGTCCGAAAACCGAGTCTTCAGAAGCATGGTAGAGGATGTGGAGACGTATGAATCCAGTAAAAAGCTCATTTTCCATAGGTTCTCCAATTATCTGATATCGATAACGTAATACGATAATAATTACAGCTCTTGCCTGTGTCAATGACCGCCCTAGTTAATTAAAATCTTCTAACCATTCTTTGATAGCTTCATTTGTTGGAACAAGGTTACGGGTGCCATGGGAGCTTCGTTTTCCATTGACTCCGGTCTAGCCCATGTGGCATCGTCAACGCTAACATTGGTTAATCAGGATCAAAATTGAACATATCTGAGTAGACGAAGGCTTGCGGAGAAGGCCAGTGTCTTGCCTTATTCGGAAACCGCCCGGGCGCGAAGATGGGGTAGCATGAGCAAGATCAGAAAGTTCTTCCCCATATTATCTTTTCTGGTTGTCATCAATCTTCTTGCATCCATGGCTTTCGCCTGGCAATTGGATGTCACAGGCGAAATGCTCTGGACATTCCAGTTTGCAAATCAGACAGGAAATAGAGGATTTTTTGGCCCTTATGATATCGACAACGGTCTGAACACCTCAACCGCCAACCTGAACTACTGGTGGAGCGGTCCGGTGGTGGCGCAGAACACTGTAACAGGTCACGACGCCAATGCTTCTTACTTTTACTTCATTACGGAACCCATAATAAAGATCAATCCCGCTCTAAGACTACAGGGAAAGCTTCGCCTCGGCTTTTGGAACGTCCCTGTCGCGAGCCTTTACTTTACCCAGAACGCGCCGGGATCTGACAACGCTATGAGTGAAGCCCAGTGGACCTTGTTCTGGGCCACTGCTGTCCTGCCCTGGGGAACCTTTGGAATCGGGAAGAGAGCGTGGAAATTCGGTACCGGGCTCCAGTACGACGGTTCTGACGGTCTATCGACTGAGTCTATGATATTTAGCGCACCTTATGGACCTTTTGACCTGGGAATCGCTTTTTATCCTCATCGAGCCGCCACGGCGGGTCAGACAATCACGGTCGATCCATACGACCTAGTTGTTAAAGCGTATTTTGACCCTGCAGATAAAAGCGGCGTGATCATGAGAGATGTTGAAGCGTTCGCTGTCTACAACAACGGGCCTACACAGGTTGGGACGCTAGTAGCATACGGAGCGTATCACATAGGTCCTGAAGGACAGTTGGTCAACCCGACCCCGCCGCAACCGATCCCTCCAGCGGTTCCCAAGTTGGCCCAGGATTCCTTTTTCTTTCACGGAACGGCGTTTACCAAATATAATAACAGCAGATTCTTCTTCAATGGCGAAGCCGCTTGGCTCTATTGGAGCGACAGATTGACCGGCCCCGCGTTACTCGGTACAGACGCAGAGAAGAACGGTTGGTTGCCCAGTCAAAGAGATACCGAGCAGTGGCGCTATCTGTTGGAAACCGGGATGATGGCAGGCCCTGCCAAGCTTACGATTCTGTCAGTCTGGTCCCCTGGACCGGACAGGAGAAGTGGCCGACTGATCGGGAGGCAATCTGCGGCATTCGTGTGGCATCCGACTTTTGATACCTTTCTCGCCAACTATGATGTGTTTTACCCGTACAGCTATCTTTTCACCTACAACTACGGCGCAGGTTTAAACGCCTACAATCTGTCTCTCGACGGCTATCTGAGGGACGCCTGGGTGTTGGCGGGCCGTCTTGACTACGCTATCGCTGCCAACTTGAATTGGCACGGGTCTTTTTTCCGGGCGGAGAGAACCGCCAACGGCTACGGCTGGGCCTGCATAACTCCCACCGACTTCAATATGCCACCCCAATTTCCAAACCCAAACAATGTCGGTAATGACGGAAACTTACAGTTTGCATTCAATGGAGCAGCCGGTTCCCCGAACATTCCGGACCGGTCTCTCGGGTGGGAAATCACCACAGGTGCGGACTGGCAATTATTGGACGGTTTAGTTTTAGGTTTCATCGCAGCCTATTGGCAACCTGGGAAGTGGTTCAGTTACGCGTGCGTGGACAGGTCGGTTCTTGCCTGGAACGTTCCAAATGCCGGGAACAATTGGGGTACACGTCCAGGGAAGGCCATCGACCCGATCTTCGGAGGTCAGTTCACCCTGGATTTTAAATTTTAATATCCGTCTAGAACCAATTTAACCTGCGATGTTCAGACGTCATGTGAATCACCTGGACTTTCCCTATCGTTGACCATTGAAAACACCTGTTATATAACTAAGGCATCAAAGGAGAGGATGAGAACGGTCAATGAAAACTATAACCGACAAACCAGATGACCAGAGTCAAAATCCTGTTATCTGCTACTGTTTTGGCTACAATCGGCGGGACATAGAAGAAGATTTCGTCAAGAACGGTAAATCATTTATCGCTGAAAAAATTTCCGCTGAAAAGAGACAAGGTCGATGTCAATGCGCCTCGAAAAATCCATCTGGAAAATGATGTCTCGGTGACATCCACCGGGTAGTGGATCAAGTCAAAAGAGACAAAAACTTTGGGTCCTCTTAGGCGATTAACAATATCCCAGATCAGTGTCGTCCATACGACCAGGTTCAATATGAGCCTTGCTGTAATGCGCTTACATTAGGGTTTAGGATGAACATGGGATTCAGAAGCTTTCTCTTTATCCTGAATTCTCTTGTCTGGCGCAACGTCCGAACCATGTTTTTCCTTCGGGATGATTTTCGGGATTTCATGAAGCTGGACAATCCATTTACCACTGTATTTTCGCGCAAAATCAGCCGTTTCATCCTTGTTTGTGAACGCTATCAGATCATAGCCCATAGGGCCTTTTACCAAACTACCCAGAACAAGATAAGCTGCAGACAAATCGATGAGTTTCTTGCTCATGAAGTCAGTCAGACGTTAATGGGCTATGTAGTTGATCTTGATCGTGAACTTTTGTGGCGGCGAATTATAAATTAATAGACATTGGGGACTTTGAAACCCCTCCACATGGCCGTCTTTGAACATCACTAACGTTAATATGGCCATTCTTATACCGGATGGCCACGCTCGGGCGAGATGGTCCTCCTATCATCATGCCGCGGGGAAAGCATTTTTGGGGTAAAGCAGGGGTTGAACTTTCAGGGAGTTTTAGGGAATCTTCATCCGCTCAATTGGTCGGGAAATAGACAGGAAATAGCATCTGTAATTTCAAAAGAAACGTGCAAACATAAAGTTTTTTGGTCGCTCCTAAAGTCATGCCGGACATAGCCAAAGAGGCGCGGGGATTGGCCATGAATGAGCGTTGGTCATAAAACAACAGAAAGCCCAGGAAGCCAAATCGAAGGCATCAGTAAAAAAGGGATGAAAATCATGGGCTGATCCAGGAAACCTTTTATGATGGGTACAGACCCGCTTGAGTCGAGGAGTGATTTATGAACCCCACTGATTCCGGCGTTAATGTCTCAATGCGAAAAATATTTCTTGTTGTTGCGTTCGTCATAGGCGCCTGCCTCATCGCTTTTTCAACAAATCCAGGTTTACCCAACGCCTCCGCCGAAGAATCCCGTGGAATGTCCATGGGCGCTGACAAGTCTTCAAAATCACCTCACAAAACAGAATCAGCCATGGATATGAACATGAGTTCCGGAGGCATGTCGCCTGGCATGAAAATACCCTCCTCACCTCCCCCGCGCCCAGTCCGATATGTCATGTCACCAGAAGCCAAGATGCTGGCCGAAGTGGAAACGGTTTCAGTCAAAAGGAAAAGAGCGTTCAAAGAATTGCGGATGGTAGGAATGGTCTTTGAGGCTGAAACCAGGGTGGCAACACTCGTGGCTCGTGTCGCCGGGCGACTTGACCGGGTCTACATAGATTTTACCGGGGTCGAAGTTAAAAAGGGCGACCCAATGGTAACTATCTGGAGCCCAACACTTATTAAAACTCAGGTTGAACTCTTTGAAAGTATCAAGAGTGGGGATACAGAGGGTATCATACGTGGCGCCGAAGAAAAACTTATGCAGTATGGCCTCACCAAGGAGCAGATCAAGCGGATTCGGGAAAGCAGAAAACCGGATCTCTATATCACGTTACGGGCGCCTATCGGTGGCGTGGTGATGAAAAAGAACGCCATTTTGGGTCAATTCGTTAACGAGGGACAGGAAATGTTTATAATTAACGACCTGTCCCATGTTTGGGTGCAATTGGACGCTTATGAGCAAAACATGCCCTGGATACGGTATGGCCAGAACGTAAACTTCACCACTGCCGCAGTTCCCGGTAAGACTTTCGCAGGTAAGGTCATCTTCATTGACCCTGTGTTGAATATGAACACTCGGACTGTCAACATAAGGGTGGACACCTATAATCCGGAATTTGAATTAAAGCCGCACATGTTTGTCAATGCTTTGCTTCAGGTAGAGATAGATGAATCGGGCAAAGTAATTAATACTGACTGGAGAGGTAAGTATATATGCCCCTTTCACCCGGAAGAGGTCAGTTCTACTCCGGGCATTTGTCCTGAAAGCAAACAGCCGTTACGACCTGCAAGCGCCTACGGCTACTCGGAATCGAACAATCCTGTTCTACCTCTGGTGATACCTCAGACAGCGGTCCTCTACACAGGGACACGATCCCTAGTTT
This sequence comes from Desulfomonilaceae bacterium, assembly GCA_049967315.1. GTDB lineage: Bacteria > Desulfobacterota > Desulfomonilia > Desulfomonilales > Desulfomonilaceae > CAJBEZ01. The sequence continues at coordinate 567 of JBMFSZ010000223.1, read as the reverse complement.
ACGTTGAAGTTCCCAATCAAGCGCAACCCACGTACGAGCAGAGAGAAGTCCTACTGGGACCAAAGGCCACTGACGGCTACGTTATTTACAGAGGCTTGAAAGAAGGTGAGCGGGTTGTTACCAAAGGCAATTTCCAGATAGACAGTTCGGTCCAAATCCTGGGGGAACCAAGTATGATGAACCCGGCAAATCCCAGTTCTGACGGACAACAGCCGTCGGAGACGCATGGTTCTCACCGGACGGATCATTCCTTGCATACATCACCGGCCACTGACCACACCAAGAGTAACCATGGGGATCATGGGCACGAGGGTTACTGATGACCGATAATGGCCCCGAAGTAGAAGTATCAACGCCAACCCTGTTTTCCAGGGTTGTACGGTTCTGGATGGAGCAGAAGCTTCTGGTGTTTATATTGATACTTGCTATCGTCCTTGTGGGCCTGGCCGTGGCTCCTTTTGACTGGGATGTACCGATAATACCCAGAAATCCAGTACCTGTGGACGCCATTCCTGACATTGGTGAGAATCAGCAAATTGTTTTCACCAATTGGGAAGGACGTTCAGC
>JBMFSZ010000222.1:0-6298 GCA_049967315.1 Desulfomonilaceae bacterium | reverse complement strand
GGGCACGAGCTATACCAGGAACTGGTTCAATGGGGTACTAAAAATTACCGAGAGCGTCTTTCCATTAGCGATCTCGCTGACCCTCAACTACTCTACGAAAATCGTCACGCCCTTGATGAGCTGACCACCATCATGGGGCTTGGATCGATTTATGATTTTCAGACAGAATAGTTGCAAAACAGGTAAATCTGGAGCCACTGCACTGATCATCCCAGTTTCTTAAGTTCAGATTTTGATTGACTCCTGAAGTGCGCTCAGAAATAATCGCTGTGTTTAGAGGTTCTAACCACTTACAACATTCTTGCGGGAGGCTTGGAGATTGTCCAATATCAGGATTTCTTGCGGTATGGTTATTTTGCTAGTAGTCGTCCTTGCTCTAATGGCATGGACCGTGCCAGGAAATTGCAAGTCAGTTGAGCTAACATATTCAATCTTTTTCCCGGCTACTCACGGCCACACTCTTTTGGCCACCGAATGGGCCAAAGAAGTTGAAAAGAGAACAAACGGGGCGGTAAAAATCAGTATGTATCCCGGCGCCACTCTTACACCTGCGGATCAGTGCTACGATGGAGTAGTTACCGGAATATCGGATATCGGGATGTCGGTTTTGAGCTATGCAAAGGGCAGGTTCCCTTTATCAGAAGTGATAGACCTTCCTCTCGGTTATAAGAGCGGCCTTCAGGCAACACGACTATGCAACGCTTTCTACGATAAATTCAAACCGAAGGAATTGGCCGATACAAAAATAATGTATCTGCACGCTCACGGGCCTGGTATTTTTCATACCAAGAAGCCTGTTAGAACAATGGAAGACCTCAAAGGGATGAAGATCCGTGGGACGGGAACCAGCATCAAGGTTGTCGAGGCCCTGGGAGCAACCCCAGTAGCCATGCCTCAACCTGAAACCTATGATGCCCTGCAAAAGGGTGTCGTTGATGGATTGGTTTCTCCGATTGAGACTCTCAAGGGATGGAAATTTGCCGAGGTCATTAAGTCCACTACCGAAAATTTCGGTTCAGCCTATACGTTGGCTTTTTTTGTCACCATGAACAAAAAGAAGTGGGCTTCCCTAAGTCCTGAGACTCAAAAAGAGATCGAAAACATCAACAAGGAATGGATAGACAAGACTGGTAAAGCTTGGGATCAGATGGACAAGGAAGGTAAGGAATTTACTCTTGCGAGAGGCAATCAGGTAATTCAGCTTTCCAAGGAAGAAGATCAGCGATGGGCGGAGGCCTGTAAACCTTTGTTAGCTAATTATATGCGAAACATGGAAACTAAACACCTTCCAGGGAAGGAAGCGCTTGATTTTTGCCTCAAATGGCTCAAGGAAAATCCATGATGCAGGCGCTTGGAATAGCTCGCATGCAGCAACTTGGAGTTCTACAAGTAACGATTCCATGATTAGGAATTGTGGTAGTCGTTTTTCGGTAACACTCTAAATTAGGCGCACTATTTTGCGATTTTCGAGCTTTGAAGCCAATTAGGCGGGGTTATCGTGACTTTTCTATCTTCAATAACCAAATTGATTTCTCGCGCTATGTACATTATCGCAGGGGTAGCGCTCACTTTAAGCATGTTCCTGACTGTGTGCGATGTTGTTTTACGAACCATTAAACATCCAATAACCGGAACATTTGAACTCGTTGGACTCCTGGGAGCAGTAGTAATTGGTTTCTCCCTTCCCGAGACATCCAGAATGCGAGGTCATGTCATCATGCACTTCCTGACCCAGCGCCTTCCACATGGGCCCAAGATGGCGTTACATGTTTTAACCAGGCTCCTTGCAATCGGTACATTTGCCCTGATAGCCTGGAACCTTGTGGGTTTGGGAGACACTTTCAGGCAAACAGGGGAAACCACCCCAACTTTACAGCTTCCTTTCTATCCAGTCTGTTATGGCATTGCTGCATGCTGCTTTGTGGAATGCCTCGTGCTCTTTGTTGAAATTTTCGATAGGGAGGCAAAACGGGCATGAGTCTTCTTACTTTAGCAGGGCTTTTGGTGGCTTTGTTGTTTCTGTTTTTTCTCCTGGGACTGGAAATAGGCTTTGCCATGGGGTTGGCGGGATTCATAGGATTCGCTCTGGTTCGAGGTCTCGAACCGGCAATGAGCCTCGTAGCCAAGGATGTTTACAGCGTTTTTTCTTCATACGGTTTTACTGTAATCCCGATGTTTGTGTTGATGGGACAGGTGGGCTCAAGTGGGGGAGTGGCGAGAAACCTTTACGACGCTACGTATCGGTTTATTGGTCACATTCCCGGCGGCCTTGCCATAGGCACTATTGCAGCAGCTACGGCATTTAAGGCTATATGCGGTTCTGCTCCGGCTACCGCCGCTACTTTCGCTACCATTGCGGTCCCTGAAATGGACAGGTACAAGTATGACAGGAAACTTTCCTGTGGGACAGTGGCCACGGTGGGCACTTTGGGAATCATAATTCCACCGAGTGTAGTCTTAATAGTTTACGGCATACTTACCGAGACATCCATTGGCAAACTCTTTCTGGCCGGGATATTGCCTGGACTTTTGGTGGCTTTGTCCTTTCTGATAACAGTTGTCGGTTGGTGCACCTACAATCCCGCGCTAGGCCCAAAAGGGGAAAAATCTACGTGGAAACAGCGTTTTGCATCTTTACCGCCTATTATATGGGTTTTTGTTATCTTTGCTCTGGTTGTAGGTGGCCTGATGCAAGGGTTTTTCACTCCGACGGAGGCAGGAAGTGTAGGAACTTTCGCGGTACTCATCCTGACTGTCTTCCAGGGTGAAATGTCAATTCCAGGTTTTATTAGAGCGGTAGCAGGGACTCTCCGCATAGCGTGCATGGTGTTGACCCTAATAGCTGGAGCGACCATTCTGGGACATTTCTTTGCAGTCACCAGAACTCCATATATGGTAGCAGAATGGCTAACTGGTCTTCATGTTGATCGCACCATCATAATGCTAATAATTATAGCGGTATATTTAATAGGTGGATCCTTTATCGAGCATTTGGCTTTCTTGATTCTGGCTACTCCGATTTTCCTGCCGGTAGTGGTGAAACTAGGGTACGACCCGATCTGGTTCGGAGTCATCGTTGGTGTAGTTACAATGATAGGTGTGATTCTTCCACCCATGGGAATCAACGTTTTTGTTGTCTCAGGGGTTACCGGTGAATCGACTGCGTCGGTTTACCGAGGAAGTTATCCGTATATAATCGGCATGAGTATATGCCTTTTAATACTATTGTTCTTCCCGGAAATTTCCCTCTGGCTGCCTAAAATGTTTATCCATTAGTTTTCCATGTGAGGTCCGTGTTTCCGTGAGCCTAAAATTTTGTTGACATGGACCTCGGCCAAATGTAAAGATACAAGAGGATTTTCAAAAATGGATGATTTTTTTCGTATGAGCGCAGTCAACTTTTATTTTGGTTATTATTATTTTATTCCCCCTGGAGGGTAAGACGCGCTCCCGCGATTAACAGGCTTTAAATAGTATAACCAAAAGATGCGGAGCAAATGTTCCGCATCTTTTTTTTTTGGAGGGAAAAATGGTCGTAGTAATGAAGAAAAACGCTGATGAAAACCAGATATCCAGAGTACTATTCAAAATAGAATCCCTGGGGTCCAGGGCTCACTTGTCAAGAGGAAATATTCGAACCATAATCGGGGTAGTGGGCGACAACAGCAATATTGAACCCGGGGCTTTCGAATCTCTGGACGGAGTTGAAAGAGTGGTGCCTTTATTAGGGCCGTTCAAGCTTGCCAGCCGTGACTTCAGGAAAGAGAACTCTACATTCTCAGTAGACGGTTCGCAAATTGGCGGTAAAAAAATTATCGTAATGGCAGGCCCTTGTGCGGTTGAAAGCAGGGAGCAACTCATAGAATCGGCACTGGTTGTGAAAAAGGCCGGGGCAGTGGCTCTCAGAGGTGGAGCATTCAAACCCAGGACGTCTCCATACAGTTTCCAGGGCCTTGGAGAAGAGGGGTTGAAAATCCTTGCCGAAGCCCGGGACCTGGTCGGGCTCGCTGTCGTAACCGAAGTCATAGCCCCTGAACAGGTCCCGTTGGTAGCCCAATACGCCGATGTCCTTCAGGTCGGCGCCCGGAACATGCAGAATTATGCGTTATTAAACGCAGTAGGAGAATCTCACAAACCTGTGCTCTTGAAAAGAGGTCTTAGCAGCACTATCGAAGAATTCCTTAATGCGGCCGAATATATTCTCTCCCATAACAACCCGCGAGTCATTCTTTGCGAACGGGGAATCAGGACCTTTGAAACCTACACCAGGAATACCCTGGATATCAACGCGATTCCTGTCCTCAAATCTCTGAGTCATTTGCCGGTTGTCGTCGATCCAAGTCATGGCACCGGAAAACGTGAATACGTTGCGGCCGTAAGCCGAGCGGCTATTGCGGCGGGGGCTGACGGTCTGATCGTAGAGGTGCATCCGGATCCCGAGAACGCTCTGTCTGACGGTGCGCAGAGCCTCAAACCCCAGGAATTTGACGCTCTTATGGCGGAGTTAAAACCCGTTGCCGAAGCTGTAGGCCGTTGCATGTAAACCAGGTTGCAAAGCACGCGAAGAGATTAGGTTCGAAATTGTGATTGCGATTCGGTGGGCTTGCGGCGTTTTTTTAAATTGGCAGGGTTTCCCCAAAATGCTCTGTATTAGATGAAACACAGTAAGATTCATGATACACTACTACAAGTAGCAAATGGGTAATACATCCTGAATGGCCGCGTTACTTTTGCTGCCCGCTTAGTTGTTTCTGAAAACTTACAGCGAATATCCGTGACAGGTTAGCGCCCTCATGCTCTCGAGGGGGTCAGAAACTTCGGAGTATTGAGTGACCGTTGAATTCCTCCGGTCGCTTTATTCGCGTCGAGCGAAAAATACATTGTAGTCTGGGAATTAGGGAGGTTTTTGTATGTCGAACGTTCAAACACCAACGGGGAACCCGGGCGTGGTCGGCTTGGCAGGCTTCGGGCTCACAACAATGCTCCTTCAGTTTCACAATGTGGGTTGGTGCGGCGTAGGCCCAATAGTAGCGCTGGCGTTTGTTTTTGGAGGGCTTGCGCAGATGATAGCGGGCTTCCAGGAATTTAAGTGCGGAAACAACTTCGGGTACAGCGCATTTGTCGCATACGGGTCATTCTGGATTTCTTTAGGAATAATTTTTATGCTGAATTATTTCAACATCTATCACTCCGGCACATCGGACGTCGGGTGGTTCCTAGTAGGCTGGACTCTTTACACATTCATAATGTGGATCCCTTCAATGAAGATCCATGGAGCTATGGCGACGACATTTACTCTGCTGCTCATAGGGTTCATATTATTGGATATAGCCCATTTCGGCTACCCTGACGTTACAAAGGTAGCGGGTTATGAACTCATGCTGTGCGCATTGTCCGCATGGTATATGATGGCTCACGTTATTTTCGCCCAGGTGTTTGGTAGAGACGTGCTGCCAGTAGGCAAACCCTGGATCAGCTGAGTTTCTCTTTTGTAACTAATCGATGGTCTTTCGGATATTAAGGAAATTTGTCAGAGAGCTAAGGAGGATATTATGAAAAAACTGGTTATCACGTGTTTAGGGCTTGTGATTTTCTGTTTTTCAGCTTTGGCCTGGGCTCAGCAAGTGGCGACCAAAGAAGAATGTGTTGTAAAATGTCATGAAGCCGCAGCGCTTATCAATTCCAAGGGATTGGATGAGGCTATCAAGGAAATCAGCGATCCCAAGGGACCTTTCGTATGGAAGGACAGTTACGTTTTTCTTATGAATCTGGACGGAAAGATGCTGGCCCATCCGATGCAACCCGAACTTACCAAACTTCCGCATTGCCTCCTAATAACCGATCCAACCGACAAAGCTCTATTTGTAAGTTTTGTGAATCTTGCTAAAACTGTCGGTCACGGGTGGGTTGAGTATATGTGGCCAAGACCCGGTCACAAATCTCCATCAAAAAAAATTACATACATCTATAGGGTTCCGGGAAAGGATCTTTTTGTGGGAGCCGGGGTGTACGTAGGTGGAATGATGTATTGATTTGAGTCTTTACTTACCCTTTGATACCAACTACTTCCTTTAAACAGGGCGTAGATTCAAGTTTACGTCCTGTCAATTCTTTGCCTGTTTAAAAGGTTTCAAAATCCAGCCTGTTAGGCCAAAACTTTTCAGAATCCCCCCTGCTGTAGCGTCTCCCAATATGAGAGTGACATTTTGGGCGTTGACAAATTTTGCCGTGCCAATTCGTGGAACACATCACCCAGGTGCTTTCTTATGGCCCCGTAAATCTGCTTCCTACGACGTTT
>JBMFSZ010000221.1:0-6314 GCA_049967315.1 Desulfomonilaceae bacterium | reverse complement strand
CATCCTGGACCTCGAGAGAACCAAGGGGCAAAACCCGAAGATTGCGTCTCAGGTCAAACGGCTAAGCGCCCGTTTTGGTTTGAAGACCTGTGACACTTCTGTGCAATCTGAAGAGCTTTTCGCTGACCTGCTCTGGAAATACAAGACTTCTTGTGTCCCCTCCGAGGTCACTGAGAAAGGCATAAAGAGAATTGGAGCAAAGGTATTCCGTTATCAGGACGGCGCTTGGGAGGAATTGACGTCTGAAGCGACTTTGCCGGAAAGGGAAATAAATTTCCTGAGCCCGGAATATTTGGAGCTGGCCTTGAATGAACCCACGCTGGGGACCATACTGGCCTTGGGACCACAAGTAGTTTTTATTTACAACAACGCCCGGGTGAAAGTCGTAAATTCAGTGCAGGGGAAAAAGCTCTGAAGCAAATGGGGATCTGTTTTTATGGTCGTTTAGGCTATGGGCGCCCGCATGATCAGGGAAATACCGTGCCTGGCGGCCTCAGCCAGGGCAGGCTGCTCATCTTCAAGCCCGACTATCTGTCTGAGATGGTCTGCGGTTCTCAATAGCATCATTGCCATATCGCCCTCGTCCGCAGACAGATTTTCAATCAGCTCATCCCATTCTACCTGATTAGTCCACAGAAAAGTGGCGGCGCACGGCCAAAATGAAACAGGCGGAAAATCGAAGCCGCGATCAATCATCAGACTTACCAGAGGCTTCAGTCCATATATCATGCTTCTGAATTTCTTCCATAGCCGGCGAGTATCTTTCCACAAATGCCGACTAAGCTGAATGTCGCGCTCCTTGTCGACCACGAATGGAGCGATAAGCGATGCGAGGCTGACAGGATCAAGGTCAAGGAAATAGCCACCTCTAATAAGCTCCGCAATCAATAGGGGTTGATCCAACCGCAATTTTGCGGCCCACTTTCCGTCGGGTGTAGGGGTACCGTCTTCATTCAGATAACCGAGTTCTTTCAGCAACTCCATATGGTTGTGAAAATCATCAACCAGCCTGGCTCTGACTTTGCTGGCCCGGACAAGATGGAGCGAATAAGCCGTAAAAGACAATTCGAGCAATTTTACTACGCCAGCGGGGTCGTGTGAGAGCAGGAGATTCAAGGTCATTGAAAAGTTGATCGCTATTCTGGAGCGCAATGGTTCCGGACTCGACAATAACAATTCCCGGGCCAGTGAGATATCGCAATATTTTCCGGGTATTATGACGATAAAACCCACTTTGTCTTTTCCTCTACGACCTGCTCTGCCTGTCATCTGGTGAAAATCTGTGGCGCTCATGTCCACAAAGGTTCTACCGTCAAACCGGTCAGTCTGGAGAATTACTACAGTTCTGGCCGGGAAATTGACTCCCGCAGCGACGGTTGATGTGGAGAAAATAGCTTCCAGCCGTCCAGCTTGCATCATGTTTTCAATCAACAGGCGCCACGTAGGCAAGTGGCCGGCATGATGAGCTCCCACACGAGTGTTGAGTAGCCTGTCAATATGTCTCTGGGTTTTCAGTTCCGGATTGGCCTCTAGGTACGATTCAAGTTCGGCGTCGAAACCGTCTTCGTAGGGCTTCAAGGGAGCCGGACGTAGTGACGCCAAGGCCTTGTCGCATTCTGATCTGGATTTCATAAAGATAATCGCTGGCAAAAGATTAAATTCTCTCAGTACGTCTAATATCTGGTTGAAATCCGGAGGCTCCCAGTTGATGCGACGCTTTTCCTTTTTTTGATTCCTGGCGAGACTGGCTGCCTCAGGGAAAAGCTTTTTCCCTTTTAGGAATGGCGTGAGTTCTCCAGAAGGCGTCAGGAATAGGGCATTGAGGGGAACTGGCCTTTCCGTGGAAAGGACAACTTTACAGGGAGCATTACGAATATTCTCTAACCAGCGGGAAATTTCGGAAGCATTGGATATTGTGGCTGACAGGAGGAGTATTCTTACTCTAGGAGGAAGATATATAAGGACTTCTTCCCACACTACACCGCGATCAGGGTCTCCCAGATAATGGGCTTCATCCAGTATGACCAGGTCCACATCTATGTCCAGGCCCCGTTCCATAGAATCGTAGAGCTGATTTCTCAAAATTTCGGTGGTACCCACTATTAGTGGAGCGTCAGGATTTTCTTTCCTGTCACCTGTGAGGATTCCCACACTGTCTGATCCAAAGATTGCGCTCAACTCTTCATGCTTAGCGTTGGAGAGGGCTTTGAGCGGGGCGGCGTACCAAACTTTGCGGCCCTTTGAGAGAAAATTTCTGGCGGCTTCTATGGCAATCCATGTCTTGCCCGAACCCGTGGGAGCGCTTACCAGAACATCCTCTACGAGTACATTTTCAAGGGCCTGTTTCTGGAACGGGTCTGGAACAAATGGGGTTGGCTCGGGGACGCCTATTTTTGATAGCAACGACTGGGCCTCAGTGTGTAACTGAGGATGAAATACAGCGCCTTCTCTTGGTTGAATTTCCCGCCTCTTAACTAGCTTGTGCGCAGGCTTCCTGGGAAGATCAGATCGTGCTTTTCGGGGTTGATTACTCATTTATGGCTGTTAGCCCATGTTACAATTCAGGTTAGTCGAGCTTATGGGGCTCGGGATTAATCGAACGTCACGGGATTTGTCAAAGCAAGTCGGAAAATGATCACACACCCCTCAATGCATTATCCAGATCGTTCAATATGTCCTGTTCCTCTTCTATCCCTATGGAAAGCCTAATCATTTCATCGGGGATACCTGCAAGAAGACGTTGTTCCTTCGAAAGTTGTGAGTGAGTGGTGCTTGCAGGATGGATGACCAGACTTTTGGCGTCACCAACATTGGCCAGATGCGAAAACAGCCTGAGGGCTCCGATAAATTTCTTGGCCGAATTGGTTCCTCCCGCTATTCCAAATACCACGACCCCCCCGGCAAGACCTCTTCTGAAGTACTTTTGTGTTTTCGGGAAAGAAGGGTCACTTTCCAAACCAGGGTATTTGACCCAGGCTACTTTGGGATGCTTTTCGAGAAATTTCGCTACCGCCAGAGAGTTGGAACAGTGGCGCTCCATCCTCAGGGAAAGGGTTTCAAGTCCTTGAAGAAACAACCACGTGTTATCCGGACTGGCGCAAGCGCCCATGTTTCTTAAAGGGACGAGTCTCATGCGCAGGATGTAGGCCATAGGCGCCATTTCCCCCAGATCATGGGCAAATCGTAATCCATGGTATGATAGTTCAGGTTCATTAAACAATCTGAATTTTGGGTCCGTCCAATCAAATTTTCCGGCATCGACTACTATGCCGCCGATTGCGGTACCGTGCCCGCCTATCCATTTTGTTAGCGAATGGACAACCACATCCGCTCCGAATTCAATGGGCTTGAAAAGATACGGTGTGGTAAATGTTGAATCAACTATAAGAGGAATATGCGCTTCCTGCGCAACCTTTTTAACTTCCAGGAAATCTGGCACGCAAAGCTCAGGATTTCCTATAGCCTCCACAAAAATAGCCCTGGTTTTGGAATTTACGGAATTGGCAAAAGCCTCGGCGTCTCCACAGTCAACGAAACGTGTTTTGATTCCGAACTGTGGAAGAATGTCCTGAAACAGTGTGAAAGTTCCACCATAAAGGTGTCTGGAAGCTAAAAGTTCATACCCATGCTCGATTATGTTGATGACTGAATCAAAAACCGCAGCGCTACCCGAAGCAAGCGCCAGAGCCCCGACCCCCCCTTCGAGAGCGGCCATCCTCTTTTCCAGGACGTCGCTTGTCGGATTCATTATTCTGGAATAAATGTTCCCGGGTTCTTTGAGCCCAAAAAGGTTTGCAGCGTGTTCCGAATCTTTGAACACAAAGGACGAAGTTCGGTAAACGGGGACGGCGCGGGAGAGAGTTGAAGAGTCAGGCTCTTGACCGGCATGAATCGCCAGTGTGTCAAAACCGTAATTATTTTCCGGATCGTTCAAGGTTCTGTCCTCCTGCGTTACCGTGTTGAGATCGCTGATACTTTCCATCGACCAATTCTAGTTCTACGCCTGGTCCTGAGTTTGTTCCTACGCCAGCCCTCTGCGTCTATGTTCCCAAAAGAATTATTTCTGGTTTATCCAAACCCATTAAGGACAATAACATAAAACAACCTCGGAAATATAACTTATTGCTCTTTTGTCCCAACGCAATATGAGTGTTTGGTGAAATTTTAGGAAATAATTTTAGCCTGTTCCTTCCAGATTTTAAAAAAGTGAACGTTACTTTAAAGATATCTGCTTGACTTTTTTTGTAATTTTGAATAATTAGTGCATCATGTTGAACCAGTTTATAACAGCGCTGGAGAAACGAATCAAGATCGAAAACGTTTTAACGAAGTTTAAAATTTTGTTTCGATCTAATGGTGATTCATTTTATTTTTCTGATGAATCATTTACCAAGCTGCTTGACATCATAGAATCCGGTGGAATCTCGGAATTGAACATCGCAGTTCAAGCCGGGGTAAGATGGGCCAGTCCGATTCAAAGAATGTCCTTGAGAAAGGCCCTTTATTCCAGAGGGTTTACGTCTCCATCATGTTTGTGGGCTTACAAGACCCTCAGAGGCGACAATGAACCATTTCTGACGGAATTCAAATCGCCGGAAATGAGTTTTATGCAAATACTGCTCCTCCGACATATAGACCCGGCGCTTTCAATCCCGTTTCTGCTAGAAAATTTTCAACAACAAAACGATACCCCCGAAGAACTACGAGAGTTATCGCGGCTTTGCATACTCGCAATTCTCAATAATGGAATGACGCCGGATCTCCTTAAGTTGCTTCAGACGCGCTATCCAAATTCTGCGTTACTAAGGAATTGGAGACCGTCAATAATTGAGAGAGGCAGGACACGTAAAATTTCAGCAGTTGATGGGGCGAATGATTTTCATCAATTGGTCAGATCAGTCCTGGACGTCCGGGAACTGTCATCCTTTACCAGGGTTCTGTATTTGGCTTGGTTGTTCTATGTCCCACTAACTGAAAAGGACTTTAGTCAGTTATGGCTTCATCCTGCTGACAGGGATTACTTCGAGCTTCTTTACAGTTCAGGAATAATCGAATGGCGAAGTTCGGGTTTCCTGCTCTCATCTGACATGACCAAACAAAGCATGGCCAGGAAGTTCCTGTTCGAAACGTATCCTATGGCCAAAGAATCGATACAGAAGTCACAAAATGTCAGAATGAAGGAGGAGAGAGAGCGGAAAGTTAAAAACAGTGAACTCGATAGGCAGGCGCTGGAAATGTCCCCGGATGGCATAATTTGCGTCGATTCCCACAAATCTCTCTATTATATGAATCCGGCGGCGGAAAAAACGTTACAGGAAGAGCGGTGGCTTCGCAATACACTTTTTGGTTCAAACTCGTTCGAAGACGCCATAAAACATTATTCCAAAGAAAAGGTAGTGGCCAATGTCAGAAGACTCGGGCTGGGAAATGCCGTCTCGACCCAGGTTTTTGGTGACAGTGTGTCTATTGAAAGCCAGGGAAAGCATTTCGATGTTGAACTCGGTCCCCAGGTCATTCTCATTCGCAACACCACGGATCAAAACCTTATAAACAAGGAAATTGGAAAACTCTACAGACATGAACTTTCCGCAGCCCTGGATGTCATGGGTATCGGTATACAGAGCGCCAAGCGCATGATACTTGATGGTTCGCCTGAAGAATCCGTAAAAATACTAGAACAGGTCGAAAACAAGAGATTAGAACTGTTCCTCATGCTGGAAGAAAGAATAGATTTCATCAGGCTCCATTCTGATTCATTCCAGATACAACCTGAGCACGTCAATCTGAACGTGCTGGTAGACAGATGCCTCGAGAATTATTTGGAACTTGCAGCGAACAAAGGGGTAAAAATTCAGTCTAATCATTTAGATGAAGTCGGCATCATCGTGGCCGGCGAAGAAAGATTTCTCAGACGGGCAATAGATAACTTGATAAGAAACGCCGTAAAATTTTGTGATCAGGGGGGTAGAATAGAGATCAGGCTGAAAGCGGTCATGAATCATGCCTGCTGCTCTGTTGAAGATGATGGTCCCGGAATTCCGCCCGAAAATTTGGGCAAGATTTTTCATTTGGGTTTCACGACTGGAGGAAGTGGGAGGGGGCTATATCTGGCCAAGAAAATAGCCAAAGCGCACGGCGGGACACTGGAAGTAAAAAGTTCCCGGGGAAATGGGGCATGCTTTACTTTAACCTTACCCCGAATAGTAGAGAAATAGTTTATGAAAAAGCCCTCTTTACTAATTGCCGACGACGAAGAAATCATCAGGAAGAGGGTAAGCCTTATGCTGGGGTCGTCCTTTGAAATCCACGAAGTC
>JBMFSZ010000220.1:0-6325 GCA_049967315.1 Desulfomonilaceae bacterium | reverse complement strand
TCCCGATACGTGAAGCAATCCACTCACCCGGCAGACGAACATCGACTATTAGAGGGGCCTGGCCGGTCTGCATCAGTTCATAAAGCCTCTGTGGCGAAATAGCATTAAATGATTTAACCGGGAGTTTTGCTTTTTTCCATGCATCCAGAGTTAGCGCGTCAGCCTGATAACCAACCCGGTGAAGTCTGTGTCTAGCTTCTTCTAACAGATCCAGAGACCCGATCAAAACCAATTTGGATCCCCATGGAACCATGTACCCCACCCAGGTTTCCAGTCTCCCTCTGGCGGCGATATTGACTGAGTTGGGAATATGGGCATTAGCGTAGATATCAGCTTCTCTAAGGTCTACCAGATAATATTTGGCGGGCTTCATAAGTTCAGCAGTCGCTCTGATTTCTCGGGGCGCTGGAGCATTCCAGTTAACCGGGGCCGGGCCGTCAGTGTTCATCTTCCCGTTATATTTGAAATACTGAGGAGCCTCGGGCAATCCCTGAAGCACCATTGCAATAAATTCACCCTTGCCGCGAGCCTTAAAGTATGGGTTGGAGTCCTTTTCATGACCTATCGTTGATTTTGGATCGACGCCGAGATGAGCTCCGCAAAGTGATCCCGCCCCATGTGCTGGAAAAATTATGACATTATCTGGCAGCTTGGAGAGCTTATCCTTCCACACATCGTAGAATGCTGAGGCGAGCCAGGCCGCAGGAACCGTTCCATCCAGAAGATCTGGTCTGCCGACGCTCCCAACAAACAGCACATCGCCTGTGAAAAGCAGTTTGGGATTGTTGAGATCATCCCCGGAATACGCGGCGCAGCACTGTCCGTCCGGCGTGTGGCCCGGTGTATCCATAAATTTAAGGACCGCTTTACCGAGTTTCAGGGTAAAATTTTCATCAGTTGCCTTGAAGGCATACTTGGCTCCAGATTTGTGGCTTTGGTAGATGGGGACACCGAGAGTTTTCTTAACCTCTATGTGTCCCGCCACGAAATCGGCATGAGAATGGGAGAGATAAACTCCCACTATTTTGGCGCCCTCCTTTTTCGCTGTCTCCAGATAAAATGATGTGTCACGAACAGGGTCTATCAGCAAGGCCTCCCCATCACTGATCAACAGATATGTAAACACGGAAAGAACAGGAAGAGTGAATTGAACGACCCTGAATCCAGGAAACGAATAGGTATCCACTACCTTGAACGTGGACGAATCAGTTAAGTGCAAAGCGGATTCTGCATCTTCAATCTCTGCTCCTGATGGTTGCTGCTCAGGCTCCTGATCAGCCCAGGCTTCGTGTTTGACGTAGGATGAGGCGATTAATGCGGCGCCTGCGATAGTGGTTCTTAAGAGAAAACCCCGCCGGGTCAAAACAGATTCTTTCATGGACCTGGCCTCCTGCAACTTTCATTAATTTTTGGCTAATTTTATTTTGATAATAATTAATAAATTTCCAAAAGTTCCAAGATGTTGGTTGCCTACAGTTATCAGACCGATGATGAAATTAGACCGCAGACATGAAGTCGTGGTTTCTCACCCTGTGGGTGTCACCATCTTCTATTAGCGATTAGCTTGAATTACTTCTATTTTTTCACCGGGAATTGATGCGTGAATATCCGGATCATACATGGCCGAAATTCTCGATCCCCGCATCCAGAAGGTTCCTGCAGTCGTTGCTCTGGCCAGGTAAGAAAACTTGTAATGTCCTCCATAAGCTCTATTCTTGAACACACGAACCCCATCATCAAGAATTTCCATGTACGATGGGTAAAATTCGAAGATACGACCCTGAGCTGAGCAATCATCTTCCAAGGTTTCCCCTTCCATCCCCTCAGTCTTAAGTTCGGTATTTATAGGGACGAATCCAGCGGGAGTGAAATCTTCAAGGGCCAGAAACTCTACAATTCCGTACCCTTGTCTATTCGACCGTTTCTCAATCCCGATTTCGAGCGAAATTCGAACTATATCTCCTGTTTTAATGGCCGAATTTCCATTCAGGTTCTCGATCTTTTTGGTTAGAGTTATGCCTTTAGTTGATTCAGAAGGCGCTGATGGGTTTTCAGGATAAGAGAGCGATAAACTGTAATTCACAAGTTGATCCGAATCCGACTGTATGTCTACAGCCTTCGTTTTGATTAGGGAAAGTGGATCGAGCTCGAGGCTGACGCTTGCTTCTGCGAGAGACAGACGATTGGACTCTCCATCTCCGGAATCAACAGTGAGGTTCATCGATTTGTTCTGTTTTGCCGCCATCTCTTTTTGTTTAAAATATTGACTAAGCGCCAGTAAACACCATCCTGTATCGGCCGTAGAAAACCAGCGACCGTCGGGGCTGAAACCACGAAGTAGTTTACCTGCTAGTTCATCTGCCTTGCCTGA
This sequence comes from Desulfomonilaceae bacterium, assembly GCA_049967315.1. GTDB lineage: Bacteria > Desulfobacterota > Desulfomonilia > Desulfomonilales > Desulfomonilaceae > CAJBEZ01. The sequence continues at coordinate 3,954 of JBMFSZ010000220.1, read as the reverse complement.
GCGCCCGTCAACTTCGAGTGTGGCCATCAGGCATGCCGCCAATTCTCGCCATGGTGAGTGGAAGCTACTCGCTTTGTGGGCATCGCCTTGGGGAGACAACTTCTTTGTCATGTCTTTGGCTTTCCGTAGATTGAGATAATCGATCTTCCTGGATGCCAATATTAAAACCGCTTTGGATTCTGATGGTAGCTCATCATAGTTTGAGAAAAATGGCTGAATGTCCTGAGGAGTTGTCGCTCCGAGTTCAGCAAGCGCAAGTACCGTCCAATAGAGGTCGATGTCGTTCTTCTGACTATTCGAAGGCCTATTTCTGAACACAGAATCCTTTAGAAATTTCGCCGCAGATTTAAGAGTCGGTTCAGGGACCATCATGCCGGCTTTTTTTGCCTCAATTAGCGCGAAAGTAGCATAAGTAGAGGCCCACAAAGTTGTGTCAAGCTGCCCTGGCCAATAAGAAAAACCACCTGTTAGCTGTTGAGCGGCCAGAATTTTGTCAACTCCACCTTTCAGGTAGGCATCAACATTATCGGTGGTTAATGTGGGAATCTGACCCGACGCAATCAAATTCCGCAATCCAACCAGAGGAATTATCGACGAACTAATTTGCTCAATACATCCATAAGGATAATGCATGAGATATTTGAAGCTTGGGGCAATTCTTGACCAGTCGCTCAAACTGAGAGTCAGTAGTGCCTTGAGGCCTTCTGGATTCTCACCTTTTGAAAGCCTATTCTCTATGTATCCAGGGAAATTCACAGGAATCCGAGATTTGCTGGTGAAACTGCCTTGTGTCGATTGAGTCACGGAGGGATAGAGGGGGCGAGTGGAAAGACTCTTTCGGACAGCATCGGTAATTTTTCCCTCAGGTCCATCGAATATACCCGAAATTTCCAGGAACGTCTTTTTTAAAGGCTTTAAGAGCTTGACGTTAACATTGAAGGTATTTGAGGAATGTTTCGATGATTCCAGCGTCTCTTGTGCAGGATCCACGTTAAGATTTTCAGATGAGTTGAGGTCTACAGTTACAGACCCCTTGGTCTCAGTGTTGTTGAAAACGCTTATGGGCAAACTGGCGCAGTCTCCTGAGCACATAAATCGAGGAAGAGAAGGCTCTACGTAAAAATCCTTGGTAACCAGGATCGGCCTGTCCGCAGAGACAAAACCACTTGATTTGTCGGTGGCCACTGCTATTATTCTGTATGTTGTAAGAGAGTCTGGCGCAGTAAATGTAACAGAAGCTCTCCCGCTTTTATCGCAAACCACCGCAGGATTGTAATAGGCGACAGGACGGAAGTCTTTTCGGAAACTTGGGCCCATAAGGGCTTTACCGACACCCCCACCTGTTAGGGTACGGGTTGTAAAGGTTTTAAAAAGATCCTGACTGACAAGCCCCAATCGCAGGTCTCCGGTTTTGACCAAAAGCGGGAGGTCAAACTTTCCCAAAGTTGAAAGATCAGGAATGGCGAAGTCGGTCATTGCAAGAACAGCCTCGTTGACAACCCATATAGCAACCTCAGAAACCACGCCCTCTCCCGATTGGTCAGATATAGTCAAGTTCAGCGTGACCTCTGCTCCTGGTTTGGCTTTAAGTTCGGTTTCACCCTTGTTAATATCCAGACTTAATTTTTTGAGTTCTGATTTAACTGACGCATTGGCATAACCAGAAAATATAGCTGGCATGTTCACGTCTGTCTGGCTCGAATAAACCGGAAGATCTGTTCGCCCCACTGGAGCAAGAAGCGACACGAACACGTTAGGCTGATAGCCATTGCGAACCATAAACTTTGCTCCTCCGCTATGGCCGTTAAGCTCAATCACCTGATGGTCACGGATTTCCGCCCTTTCCAAGGTTAACAGACATGTTTTGACCGCACGTGGAGTGTGAAATGTCACTTCAACGGGAGTATTCGGCATGTAACCTTTTTGATTCAGCGCTAACAGAATATTGGCATTCGGTCCTCGAGATTCATCTTTCTTACCTTTAAGCCATTGGTCGTAATCCTCCGATCCAACTTTAAACAGCGTCTGGCTCGTATAACTTCCTGTTGCATCCGTAAAAGTTATTGAAACCAGATAGTCTCCTGCATCGAACAATTCGGGCTGAAACGTTCCGTTTCCATCAATAACCTCAAGTTTGGTAGAAATGGTTTTTATCCAGCCATCTTCCCAACTGTCAGTAATGTTTCCCTGGGGGTCTCTCTTTTTGATGTTCAAATACCTTTTTTCCAGAATGACAGCATCAACGGAGGCTTTGGGGACCTTTTTCCCTTCAGAATCTAATAAAATGAAATGCAGAGGATTTGAATAGCCTGCCTGGACTTCCGTGGGATGGCTAGCAATTCCCACCAGAAAACGAGGGGTTGGGTTAAAGAATTTTACTTCTGTAGCTGGTTGACCATCAATATCAACAACAGTGGCGGACAGCCTTATTCCATAAATACCTGTCAATATTCGCGAATCTAGGGGAATAGCTATTGACAGCTTACCCTGTTCATCCAGAACCGATTCTCCGGATTCCAGAAAGGAGGTTTTGTCGTCCTGATTCCCGAAATAGAACGGCTCATAACCTGGCATGGAATGAGTTACAGGCGCCAACTCCGCCTTCCATCTTACCTTCCCATGCCGTACCGGACCACCAGCAAAATACGACGCAGTCACCTCGGTGAGCAGGAATTCTTCCTGCCTTTTGACTCCTACATATGCCGGCAGTGGTTTTTGCCCGTGAACAAATTTCAACGACACATAATGGCGGCTTTCCCGATATTCCTGGACAGAGAAGTCTCGGGTAAAGCTCCTCTGACCAGCGGTATCATCGCTAAACAGGGTTTTTATGGTGTAATTTCCGACCGGCCAGTAAATCTCAATTTTCAAGGTGTCAAAACATGATCCAAACTCATTTAGCTCCTGTTCACGACTATAGTAAACATCTCCTCGAGGCCCTGTTATAGTAGTTTTTACCGAGGCGTGTTCCGGTACTTCTATCTTATTGTCTCTAAAGATCCGGGAAATGAACTTGAAATTAACTTCATCACCAGGCCTGTAAACTCCGCGATCAGTAAATATGTATCCACTGCGTGATCGATCTGTCTGGTCTGATGCCTCCTCTGTAACTGGGAATCCTGGCCGTATTTGAAAAGTAGTCCCTACTGGGATTGCGCAATAATCGTCCTTTTTGGATGCGATCAACCATGAGGCATCCTCTGAAACCAATCCCCTGGCGCTGGAAACTGTTTTCTCTCGAGGGTTTAAGACAAAGCTGCTGAATTTCCCGTTGTCCCTGATCAAAGCTAACCCGTTTTTGTCCGTTCTTCCAACATCGAATATCCTACCGTCCCTCGTCACTACCCCTAAACTTACCCCTGAGACAGGCTGTCCACCATCAAGTGACGTTACCCAGATCAATAAAGTTCCGTCCGATTGCTTGTAGCTTATAGCCAAGTTGGTAATTTGGATCAATCTCGTGACTGGAGCCACATCGGGCCTCTCGGGGCTTGAGAATTTTAGAATCCAGGAGCCACCCTTCTCAGGAGATTTTCTAAAAGACAGGGGCGCAGAAAAAACAACCGACTTTTCAGCGGCTTCTGGCGCAAAGAAAGCCTCGGCGTCCTCATGAAACTCCGAGGACAGAAGATCATTGTCCTTGATGTTGCCCCTCAGGGTCCGAAGCGTTTCTTCCCACGATTTCGAGGCGTTCCGATAGGATTCAGAGTCATTATTCAAATAGCCGGGAGTTTGTTGAATTTCTTGGACTACTTTAGGGATTAAGACGGCGGGGATTCTTTTCAGTTCGCATCGGACAGAGGAAATTCCCGAAAGATCCACAGGATAGAATTGGTGGCTTCTAAGCTCAACAACAGTATGTTCGGTCCGGAAATTAATTTCACGCTTTAGGCCAGGACCCGAAAATTCGAAATCATTTGGCGCGAAAATTGCCGTTCCATTGTTTGCCGCAAT
>JBMFSZ010000219.1:0-6377 GCA_049967315.1 Desulfomonilaceae bacterium | reverse complement strand
GGTGGATTTACAAACGCTAACGCGGCTCATCCTTATGAAAACCCGACACCTTTGTCCAATTTCATGCAAATGCTATCAATCTTTCTGATTCCCAGCGGATTAACCTACTATTTGGGAAGAATGGTCAAAAATCAGCGACATGGTTGGGCTGTATGGAGCGCCATGACAGCTATTTTCCTAATTGGATTCATGGTTTGCTGGTGGGCTGAATCGGTTGGTAACCCTCATATTCAGGCCCTTGGAGTTGATCCATCCTACGGAAACATGGAAGGCAAGGAAGTTCGTTTTGGCGCTTTTAACTCTGCTCTTTTTGCTACTCTAACCTCAGACAGCTCATGTGGGGCCGTTAATTCAATGCATGATTCGTTTACCCCTCTGGGCGGACTGGTTCCGTTGCTCAACATCCAACTGGGGGAGGTAATCTTCGGCGGTGTTGGTTCTGGTTTGTTCGGAATTATAGTGTTCGTGGTGCTGGCTGTTTTTCTGGCCGGCTTGATGATAGGAAAAACACCCGAATACCTTGGCAAGAAAATCGAGTCCTATGACGTTAAGGCTAGCGTCATGTTCGTAATGGTTCCTGTCCTTTGCATTCTTGGTTTTGCCGCCTGGGCCACTACAAGCTCATGGGGACTGGCAGGTCTTAATAATGCTGGGCCCCATGGTTTTAGCGAGATTCTGTATGCCTTTTCTTCCGCCACCGGCAATAATGGGAGCGCTTTTGCTGGTTTGAATACTAATACTTATTGGTACAACGTCACTCTGGCAATCGCGATGCTTTTGGGGAGATACTTCATGATGATCCCGGTTCTGGCCCTGGCTGGCAACCTTGCAAAAAAGAAAATAGTTCCTCCCAGTGATGGTAGTTTTCCCGTGTCTGGCCCAATGTTCACAATACTATTAATAGGCACAGTTCTGATAGTTGGGGCTCTGACCTTCTTTCCGGCCCTGTCACTCGGACCTGTAGTCGAACATTATCTCATGACTCACTCGAATATTTTATTTTAGAGGATGAAACAATATGGCCGCAAAAGCGCTTTCAATATTTGATCGTGAGATATTGCGTCAAGCAGTCCTGGAGTCTTTAAAGAAACTTAATCCAATAACCATGCTGAAGAACCCCGTCATGTTTGTAACAGAGGTAGGGGCAGTTATTACCACAGCAAGTATAATTTTCAGACAAGAAAATGAATCTTTCGGTTTTGCGTTTCAAATTGCAGTCTGGCTGTGGTTCACGGTGTTATTCGCTAATTTCGCTGAGGCTGTGGCCGAGGGGCGAGGAAAAGCTCAGGCCAACGCATTGCGAAAAACCCGCACCCAGACCATAGCCCATCGTCTTCTTCAGGATGGTCTCGTACAGCAGGATATTCCTGCGGACAACCTCAGAAAGGGCGATGAAGTCATCGTCTCTGCCGGTGAAACTATCCCGGCTGATGGTGAAGTCATTCAAGGGATAGCCTCTGTTGATGAATCGGCGATAACGGGGGAATCTGCGCCAGTCATTCGAGAGGCTGGTGGAGACAGGAATTCTGTCACAGGAGGCACCCGAGTCCTATCAGATTACCTTATAATAAGGGTTACAGCCAATCCAGGAGAAAGTTTTCTTGACCACATGATAAGTCTGGTCGAAGGGGCTCAACGTCAAAAAACACCCAACGAAATTGCGCTAACAATTCTGTTGGCGGCTTTAACCATAATCTTTCTGGTCGTAATCCTCAGTCTAAAGTTCTTTGGGGCTTATTCCGGCTCCCTGTTTTCAATTACCGTCCTCACAGCCCTCTTGGTGTGTCTCATACCAACTACTATTGGTGGACTCCTTAGCGCGATCGGTATAGCGGGGATCGATCGGCTCGTACAAAAGAACGTGTTGGCGATGAGTGGCCGGGCGGCTGAAGCAGCTGGCGATGTTGACGTTTTGCTTCTGGACAAGACCGGAACCATCACCCTGGGAGACCGTCAGGCCACCGAATTCATACCTGCCCACGGAGTTCATCCGGAAGAATTAGCAGATGCTGCGCAACTTGCGTCTCTGGCTGACGAAACTCCCGAGGGAAGAAGCATCGTCATACTAGCCAAGCAATACGGTCTAAGGGCTAGGACACTTTCCGAGATGCCAGGCGCCACCTTCCTGCCATTCAAGGCGGAAACCCGAATGAGCGGCGTGGACATCGATGGCAGACGCATAAGGAAGGGAGCGCCCGATGCTGTCATCAAATTTGTGGGCGGCAATCTCCCGGCCTCTGTTGAAGATGCAGTCGCGAGGATTTCCAATTCAGGTGGCACAGCGCTGGTGGTGGCTGAAAACGAGAAAGCTTTGGGTGTGGTACACCTTAAAGATATTGTTAAAGGTGGATTAAAAGATCGTTTCGAACGTTTCCGGTCAATGGGGATCAAAACCGTTATGATCACCGGTGACAACAGGTTGACCGCTGCCGCAATCGCCAGGGAGGCCGGAGTCGACGATTTTCTGGCAGAAGCCAGGCCTGAAGACAAACTGGCTCTGATTCGGAAGGAACAGGCGGCAGGACATCTTGTGGCCATGACTGGTGACGGGACAAACGACGCCCCCGCTCTGGCTCAAGCTGACGTTGGTGTGGCCATGAATACCGGAACACAGGCGGCTAAGGAAGCGGGAAACATGGTAGACCTTGACTCAAACCCAACCAAGCTCATTGAGATTGTTGAAATAGGGAAGCAAATGCTTATGACTAGGGGCGCTCTTACTACATTTAGTATAGCAAACGACGCCGCCAAGTATTTTGCAATCATCCCCGCCATGCTTGTCGCCACCTTCCCGGTTATAAGTCCTTTGAACATTATGAGGCTTCACTCCCCACAAAGCGCCATTCTTAGCGCCGTTATATTCAATGCCCTGATCATTGTAGCCCTCATACCGCTAGCTCTAAAAGGCGTCCGATTTAGACCCCTAAGCGCAGCCACCCTGTTACGGCGCAATCTTCTGATCTACGGGCTTGGAGGACTTGTGGCTCCGTTTGTAGGCATAAAACTGATCGATCTGATTGTCTCAGCGTTCCAACTCGCTTGAAACAGGAGGACATATAATGAAAGATTTACTTCGTGAACTTCGAATTTCTATCGTGGCAACCATAGTTTTGGCGTTAATTTTGTGTGCGGTATATCCGGCCATTGTTTGGGGAGTGGCTCAGGCGCTATTTCCAGAAAAAGCGAACGGCTCACTAATTTTTCGAAACGGAAAAATAATTGGTTCTAAACTTATTGGTCAAAACTTCACTGACGCAAAATATTTTCATCCGAGGCCCTCTGCCGCTGGAAATTCCGGATATGACGCTACAAGCTCAGGGGGCAGTAACTTAGGACCTACGTCCAGGAAGCTGATAGACTCTATCAAGGAACGTGTCGACGCCTATAGACAAGAAAACAATTTGTCCCCCAGCATTCAAATTCCGGCAGACGCAGTGACAGCTTCGGCCAGTGGCCTTGATCCTCATATCAGCGTCAAGAATGCGTTACTTCAGGCTAACAGGGTGGCCAAGGCAAGAGGAATCAGTGAAAAAGCTGTGCTCTCTAAAATAGAGGCCAACACAAAAGGGAGAGACCTTGCGATTTTTGGAGAGCCACGAGTAAACGTTTTGACCCTCAACCTATCACTGGATGCGAATTGACGTGGACACTTTGCCTGGCAATAGAGCTGGCAATTTTTTACGGATGATCCGTCGGGCCCGACGGGGGCGTTTCAAGATTTATCTTGGATACGGCGCCGGTGTGGGTAAAACCTATCAGATGCTCCTCGAAGGTCACAGACTAAAAGCCGAAGGGATCGACGTCGCTATAGGGCTGATCGAGACACATGGCAGATCTGACACCGCAAAACTAATCGAGGGATTGGAGGTTATTCCACGGCGGAGGGAAGAATATCGGGGTATATCCCTTGAGGAAATGGACGTTGACGCAATATTGAAAAGACACCCTCAAGTCGCTTTAGTCGACGAGTTGGCTCATACAAACGCACCGGGAGGCAGAAACCAGAAAAGATACCAGGATGTTCAGGAGATTCTTGCCGCTGGAATACATGTAATAACAACTCTCAATGTCCAGCATCTTGAAAGCCTGTATGACACGGTTGAGAAAAATGTGCACGTCAAGGTCCGAGAGCGTATTCCGGACTGGATTCTGGGTGAGGCTGATGAAATTGTCAACGTCGACATCTCACCTGAAGACCTGCAAAAACGTCTACACGATGGGAAAATTTACCCCCTCGAACGCATACAAACGGCTCTTTCGAATTTCTTCACAACAAACAACCTCGAGACTCTAAGGGAGCTCACCCTGCGAGAACTTGTATCCCAAATTGACACCAAAAGACGCGAACACATTGATGATCAAAGTCAGATAGCCCCCGATCAGGTCATGGTGTGTCTTAGTTCAAGGGGCCCGAACAGCGCCCGTCTTTTGCGTTACGCGTCACGTTTGGCAGGCCGCTTAAACCGAAACTGGTACGCCCTATATGTTCAAACGCCCTCGGAAGAGCCGACCGTTATAGATCCGCGCACTCAGACAATTCTCTCCGAAACGCTTACGCTGGCCAAACAACTTGGAGCCATTGTTTTTACTTATAAGGGCTCAGATATTACGGAAACATTATTACGTTTTGCAAAAGAATACAGGGTTGGACACATCGTTATTGGTTCGCCAGGACCAATTCCGCGCTGGAAAAGAATGCTTGGTAAACGGAGTCTTGTTGAGAATCTGATTGAAAAGGCCACAGGGATAACCATTGTCGTGCTCGACACTCGCGAGCCCAATGTCTCAGCAGAAGACCCTGAACAGGCGGAACTTAAGGCGGCAGCTAATGATACTGAGGCACATTTCCCAAACGCCGCAGTTTTGAGACTGACTTCGATGCTATCCCCGAATCAGATACTGTTGTGGGACAACCCGATTAGTAAGAAGGATCTATTGGAACAACTTGTGAAAACGGTTACCGATGGGACTCGTCCCCCATCCGCGGGAGATATTTTAGCAGAATTGATGAAACGGGAGGCCGAATCTTCGACGTTCTTCAATGAAGGAGTCGCCTTCCCACATGTGCGTCTCAAAGGAATAAGGGATCCATTATTAGCTTTGGGTATAGCTTCCAAGGGGGTATTGGATGTGCCTACAGAGCTCCCAGTCAAGCTCATTTTTTTGATACTCTCACCGGAAGAGGATCCAAGCCTTCAGGTCAGGCTTCTGGGAATGCTTAGCCGACTCGTGAGAAACAAAAATTTTGTTGAACAGGTCGTTAAAAGTGATAGTGGCGAAAGAGCCTGGATCAACATACTGAATTTTGAGAAGGAAGTTTCACATAAATAGACTTTAAATCCGCCTACAGGTTAGCAGGACATTCCTTTTGAAGCTGATTCAGGAATCGGATTTTACAAGAATCTTATTCCCTGTTCATTGTTTTATCCGGCAACCTTCTTGCCATTCATGATCTCTTGGACTTTCTGTTCCGCCTGTTTCTGTACTCTCAACATTTCAGTTTCTATTTCGAGTCTGAGGGCTTCATATTCCTCGTTGCTGAGGTCCGGTCTAACTTCAGTAGGCTTCCCAAAAGCCATTACGATCGTGCTAAAAGGTAGTGGGAGGACCATAGAGTCCCACGAATGAAATTGTATCTGCCGGGTAGCCCAACTTACCAGGGGCACCACTGGTTGACCAGTTTCTTTAGCCACAACTACTATGCCTATCTTCACCTGCCTTGACGGTCCCCTAGGCGCGTCAACGGCCAAACCGGAACAATATTTTCGTTCGTTGATCATATCTATCATTTCCCAAAGAGCTTCTTTGCCACCCTTGGAAGATGATCCTCTCGTGGTATCGTATCCCAGTCGTCGAATGCTCCTGTCTATTATTTCGCCGTCCCAGGACCGGCTCACCATCACTACACCAGGGTATCTCTTACAGTAGTAGACGGGGAAAAGCATGGTACCGTGAAAACAGGCGCAGGCGAAAGGCCGTTTTTTGCAAACCGCTTCCTCATACTCACCATTGAGAAATATTTTCCGCGAAGTCAATTCCACAAGTCGGAAATAACCTGAAACTAACCTGGGGATCAGAAACAGGATTAATTTGAACCAGAGTCGATCACCCTTTTCAGTTTTGCGATCCTTTGCCAAAAAACCTCCTCGGACTTCTGCGTCGATAATTTACCAGAATCTCATGATAAGCTGCCTGTTGCGGAGGGGGAACATCTGAGATCAGGGCCAGCGTGCTCAGCAGGACAACATCAGGGAGACCACTATTTCATAAACTGCGCTGGCATTTTTCCAAAGCTTCAAGCGCTGCTTCCTTAACATCAGGGTCAGGATCTTCAGCGGTTCTCCTTAGCGCATCAACAGCTAAATTTGACCCAATGC